>CAZAGR010000001.1:0-30776 GCA_964484585.1 uncultured Propionivibrio sp.
GTTTTCACCCCGAGGGCATCCGCGTTGGTGGAAACTCGGCCGGTAATCGCACGGCAATCAAGGTCTGGGAAAACCGCGAGTACCGCAATCTTGACGACAAGATCGAGCTCGGCACGCGCAATATCAAAGTAGCCTTGCGGCGACTGCGACGCTTCGCACGCGAAGGCGCACAGGATGAACTTGATCTCGACGGCACTATTGCCGGCACGGCCCGCAATGCCGGTTGGCTGGATCTCAAGATGCGGCCGGAACGCCACAACAAGATCAAGGTGTTGTTGTTTCTCGACATCGGTGGCTCGATGGACGACCATATCACAATCTGCGAGGAATTATTCTCTGCCGCCAAGACCGAGTTTAAACACCTCGAGCATTTTTATTTTCACAACTGCATCTACGACTACGTCTGGAAAGACAATTATCGTCGCCATAGCGAACGCTTTCCGCTTTGGGACGTACTTCACAAATACGGCGAGGACTACAAAGTCGTAGTCGTCGGCGATGCCACCATGAGCCCTTACGAGATCATGCAGGCGGGAGGCTCGGTCGAATATAGCAATGAGGAAGCTGGCGCAACATGGCTGCAACGCCTGCTCGACACATGGCCACGTGCCGTATGGCTGAATCCGGAACCCGAGCGGTTGTGGGAATATCGCCAATCCATACAAATCATCCGCACTATTTTTTCCGACCGAATGTTTCCGCTCACAATAGAAGGACTCGCGCGGGCGATGCGCGAGCTAAACAAGTAGACACTGAAGGGCTCGCCCATGGATCCGATCAGAGACGAGGGACACTTCAAGATTTATCTGGAAGAGAACATCCTGACCGCCGAGATCATCAACACGGCGTCAGTGCCGAGCGTCAATTACCATACGCTCACGCAGATATTCGCGGCGGTCCAATCTGTCGTGGCGGAACATGATTTGGCGAAGGGCGGCTGGTACATGCTCTACGATTTCAGCGGATTATTGGCCTATGAAATCACTGCAGCAATGGCCTTCGTCAATTTTTCCCGCTGGGCGCGAAGTAACGGCCGTCGCAAGGCTGCACATATCTTTCCCACGTCCAAACAGGTCAGCGAAGTATCCGTGATCAAACGCACTATCGTCAGCCTGGTGAGCCAATTTTCAGACGCTCGCGATGACCACTATACGGCGGCCGACCGTACCGACGCGATGCGCTGGTTCGCTGCCACCTTGACACCGGACTCGGCGGAAACGTCGGCAAACTGATGCCCATATCCGCGACCCGTATGCGCCGTCGCACCTTGCTGCGCCTTTTGGGAGCCACCGGTTTTTGTGGCGCAGCAGGCATTTCCGGCCTGATTCGACAAGCGCTCGCCGATGGCGACAACCCGGTTGCCCGTGGCATGCACAAGGTCACCGGCGACGTAACGATCAACGGGCGGCCGGCCACAAAAGGTAGCGTGCTGCAACCGGGCGACACGATAGCAACCGGAGTTGGGGCCCAAGGTATCTACGTCATCGGTCAGGATGCGTTTTTGCAGCGTGACAACTCCATCATTCAATTCGGCGCCGACCGCGCGGCCAATGTAATGCGTGTCATCACCGGCAAAATACTGTCGGTCTTTGGCAAAGGGCAACGTACCATCCAGGTGTCCACCGCTACGATCGGTATTCGCGGCACAGGATGCTACATTGAGGACGAACCTGCAGGCAAAGCGACACCAAAAGTCGGCGATAGCGGAACGGCGATCACGACCTCACGCACCTATTTTTGCCTGTGCTACGGCAGTGTTGAACTGATCCCGAATGCTTCGCCCCAACAAAGGGAAATTTACAGCACGACTCACCATGACCACCCGATTTACATCCATGATAATCCGATGATGCCTAAATCGATGGTTCCGGCGGCCGTTATGAACCACACAGACTTTGAGCTGACGCTTTTGGAAAGTATCGTCGGCCGCCCGCCACCGTTCGCCGGGATTTCCGATCGAGCTTACTGAGGATAAAAAAAGCCGTTCCGGTTTCCCGGAACGGCCTTTTGTTTCAACAGCTCGACTCGATTAGCGGCCAAGTGAGTCGCGAACTTTGGTTTCCAGATTCTTGGAGAGTTCGGTAACGCGGTCTACAAGCTTCTTGAACGCATCGCTTTTCGGAAAGCCCAAGCGATCCAACGCCTGCTCGACCTGCGTGTCAAACGTCTTGCCAAATCGATCGATGTTCTTGTCGACCGCACCGGCAGCAACATTGATGCTCTTCTTGAGGCGATTGGCATTGCTATCGATAGCTACGCGGCCTTGCTTTTCCATCGTGGCACCGGCTTTCACCAAGGCTTCAAAAGCTTTCTCGCCCTGCGTACCGGCGGAAGTGCTGGCTTTAGCCAAGGCACCTAGGCCGGCCAACCACACAGCGCGCTGCGAATCGATCAGCTTCAGTGAGGCATCACGCGTCATATTGACGGCAGCGCTCGCGCCTTTGCGGCTCTGTGCGGTCACTTTCTTCAGGGCGACAGTCGATTTGCTACCCACCTTGGCAGATTTTGCCTTGGCCTTCGCGCTAGCAACAGTCTTGACAACTTTGGCCTTGACGGCAGCCGCCTTAGGGACCGCAACCTTAGGGACCGCAACTTTGGGAGCTGCAACTTTCGGTGCAGCGGCCTTGGCGGCCGGCTTTGCAGCAGAAACAGTTTTCTTCGTGGTGGTTGTTGAGGTAGCCATGGTAATTCTCCAGTTTCTCGATTAAAAAATTGAATTCAGGTTTTTCACCGGTCATTAAGTTGCTGGATTTCCAGTGTGTGGAACGCAGTATCGCAACAAGTATCTAGAGCGTTCAACCTAACCGTCACGACTGGCTTAGGTCGCCCAATCAACCTCTGCCGGTGGCGTCACCTTCAGCACTTCCTCAACGGTTGTCAAGCCGGCTGCGACTTTTCGTGCACCGGCGATTCGCAAAGGCTTCATGCCATCGCGAATGCCTTGCTCGCGCAGCTTTGCCAAATCGGCACGCGACGCGACCAGACGCTTGATGTCGGTCGTCATATGCATGATTTCGTAAATTCCGATTCGCCCCATGAAGCCAGTCATGCGACATTCAAGGCACCCGACCGGACGATAAATCTGCTGCGGCAGGTTTGACTTCCACGGCGCCACCAAGCCTGTCCAAGCCAGTTCGTCTTCCTCCCGCAAGCCGCCGGGTTGCTTGCAATGCGGACACAAGGTCCTTACCAAACGCTGCGCCATCACGCCGACAACGGTAGCCGAAAGCAGATAAGGCGGCACGCCCAAATCGATCAGTCGTGTCATTGCGGACGGCGCATCATTGGTGTGCAAAGTTGACAGCACCAGATGACCGGTCAAGGCCGCCTGAATCGCCATTTCGGCAGTCTCCAGGTCACGAATTTCGCCCACCATGATGATGTCCGGATCCTGCCGCATCAATGAACGGATTCCGGCCGCAAAGGTCACACCGAGGTCAGGCTGCACCTGCACCTGGTTGAATGACGATTCAACCATTTCAATCGGATCTTCCAGAGTGCAAACGTTCACCTCCGGTGTCGCCAGGGTCTTTAACGTGGAATACAGGGTGACCGTTTTTCCGCTGCCTGTCGGTCCGGTGACCAGGATGATCCCATTGGGCTGCGCCGACATTTTTGACCAGGCCACCGACTCGTCCGGATCAAAACCAAGTTCCGAAAAATCACGCACCAGCACATCCGGATCAAAAATCCGCATCACCAGTTTTTCACCAAACGCGGTTGGCAAAGTCGAAAGTCGCAACTCCACTTCCGTGCCATCGGGCATACGAGTCTTGATGCGCCCGTCTTGCGGTCGGCGTTTCTCGACCACGTCCATGCGACCCAAAATTTTGATCCGGCTGGTCATGGCATTCAGAACAGACATCGGAATCTGATAAACCTGATGCAACACGCCGTCGATGCGAAATCGCACCTGTCCCATGTTGCGCCTCGGCTCGACATGAATATCGGACGCGCGCTGATCGAACGCGTATTGCCACAGCCAATCCACAATGCGGATGATGTGCTGGTCATTGGCATCGAAATTCTTATTGGTTTTACCGAGCTCGACAAGCTGCTCGAAATTCGATGCCCCGCCGGCAACGTCGCCCTTACCCATCGCGCCTTTGACCGACTTCGCCAGGTTATAAAACTCGACCTGGAAGCGTGCAATATCGGCCGGACTGGCAACAACGCGGCGAATCTCCTTCTTCAAAATGGGCGCCATTTCGGCTTCCCAGCATCGTTGCCAAGGCTCCGCTGTGGCGATGACCACCTCAGTTAACTTCACTTCCACCGGCAGAATGCGAAAACGTGTTGCGTACGTGCTGCTCATCACTTCGGTGATGGCCGCGAAATTTACTTTCAGAGGATCAATATGCAGATAAGGCAACCCGCTCCATGTGGCGAGCCATTGGGTCAAGCTGTCCAGATCCAGGATCCGGTGCGGCGGCTTGAACGACTTCCAGTGCTGCTCGGATATGGCGACCAGCGGATGCGCATCGCCGCGGAAATAACGCCGCTCCTGCTTGAAGGAATCGGCAACGGCCGGATCGACCAGACCGTCGGCCACCAGCGCATCGGTGACCTCGGGCAAGGTAAGGCGATGTTCGTTCGAAGTTTCGGTCGGTACAGCAGCCATGGCAAAGAAAAAGTCGGCGCTAGCGGTACGGCGACTATAACTCAGGATGCGGCTATCATGCGCCCAGTCGAACCCGCTTTAAGCGAAAATTGTGATGGACCCTAAAAATCCTCGCCAGCCCGGCCAAGCCCGCCAGATACGCCTGCTCCTGCTTGCAAGCCTGTGCGCGTTCCCATATCTGGCAATGGCACAATCCGCAACCGAAACTGAAGGATGCGCCCTGGCACGCGATCCCGTGCGCTGCCTTGCGCGTACAGAAGCAATCGCCACCTGCGCAGACCTTCACGGCGAAAAGAAGCATGACTGCCTCCTTGTGCGCCTGCCACCCCCCGACTGCGGTGCCGCGCCGGACTCGCGACGCTGCCAGCTTGAACAGGATGCACGAGAGGCCTGCAAGGGTCGCGAAGCGCAGGCTCTGCGCGATTGCCTGCGCGACCAGGGCATCGAGGCGCCGAAGAAATCAAAGTCGAAGTCGACCGCGAAGTCGAAGTCGACCGCGAAGTCAAAGGCGACGTCAAAAAAGAAGCCTGCGGCCAAAAAAAGCAAACCTGCCTATACCGCGGCGCCGAAGCAAAAATAACGTGCGCTCTGTAAATAAAAATCGCGACGAAGCCTAGACGTCGTCGCGATTCGCGCAGTGCTGAGAGTTCGAATTACTGGGCGTTCGGCGTGGTGCCGCCCCCCATTTCCAGCATCAACTGATTCATCCGCTTCACAAAGGTCGCCGGGTCATCAAGCTGCCCGCCTTCGGCCAAAAGAGCCTGATCGAACAACACCGCCGCCCAATCATCGAAACGCTTGTCTTCATATTTCAAGCGCAAAACGACCGGATGGCGCGGGTTGATTTCCAGAATCGGTTTCGACACCGGAGCGCTCTGTCCCGCGGCCTTGAGGATACGGGCAAGATTTCCCGAGACGTCATGCTCGTCTGCGACCAGACAGGCAGGCGAATCGGTCAGACGATGGGTCACCCGTACCTCCTTGACACGCTCGGTCAGCGAAGCTGCAATCTTGTCCGTCAGTTCCTTGAAGTCACCTGCGTCTTTCTCCTGCTCCTTTTTCTCAGCTTCATCTTCCAGTTTGCCCAAGTCCAGTCCGCCCTTGGCGACAGAAATCAATGATTTGCCGTCAAACTCGGACAGGTTTGAAACCACCCACTCATCGACGCGATCCGTGAGCAGGAGGACCTCGATGCCCTTTTTGCGGAACACCTCAAGGTGCGGGCTGTTCTTCGCCGCATTGAATGTCTCGGCCGTCACGAAATAGATTTTTTCCTGTTCCGGTTTCATTCTCGCGATGTAGTCGGCCAGCGAAACACTCTCTTCGGTTGTATCAAGGTGGGTCGAGGCAAATCGCAACAAGCCGGCGATTTTCTCTTTATTGGCAAAATCTTCGCCGATGCCTTCTTTCAGCACACGGCCGAACTCGCCCCAGAATTTGCTGTACTTCTCCTTATCGGCCGCCTCGTCACTCTCGGCGAGGTCAGACAGCATGCCGAGCACCTTTTTCGAGCAGCCATTGCGAATCGACTCGATGTCCTTCGATTCCTGCAATATTTCACGCGACACGTTGAGTGGCAAATCGGCCGAATCGACAACCCCGCGTACGAAACGAAGGTACGTCGGCATCAATTGCTCGGCATCGTCCATGATAAAAACGCGACGCACATACAGTTTGACGCCATGTCGCGCATTGCGATCCCACATGTCGAACGGAGCTCGGGCTGGAATGTAAAGCAGCTGGGTGTATTCGGTCTTGCCTTCAACACGGGCATGGGTCCACGTCAGCGGGTCCTCAAAATCATGGCCGACGTGCTTGTAGAACTCTTTGTATTGCTCCTCGGTGATGTCGTTCTTGCTGCGCGCCCACAAAGCCGACGCCTGATTGACCGTCTCGTCTTCGTCGGTCGTCACTTGTGCGCTCTTCTCCTTGTCCCACTCTTCCTTCTTCATCACGATCGGCTGCACAATATGATCGGAATACTTGCGGATGATCGAACGTAGCTTGTATCCGGCCAGCAAGTCGTCCTGACCTTCCTCACGCAGGTGAAGCGTGATTTCGGTACCACGAGTCGCCTTAGCGGCCATTTCAATGGTGAATTCGCCGGCGCCCTCCGATTCCCAAAGCACCCCCTGATCGGCCGCCAGACCGGCGCGACGGGTCAGCACGGTGACGCGATCGGCGACGATAAAGGACGAATAAAAACCGACGCCAAACTGGCCGATCAGGCTGGCATCCTTTTTCTGATCGCCGGACAGTTGAGTAAAGAACTCACGCGTACCCGACTTGGCGATCGTGCCCAGATTAGCGATCACCTCTTCACGACTCATGCCGACACCGTTATCCGAAATGCTCAAGGTTCGAGCATCTTTGTCAAAGCTCACCCGAATCTTGAAATCCGAGTCACCTTCAAACAGCGCGTCATTGTGTAACGCCTCAAAGCGCAGCTTGTCACAGGCGTCCGAGGCATTGGAAATAAGTTCACGAAGGAATATCTCGCGATTGGAATACAGCGAGTGAATCATCAGTTGCAGAAGTTGCTTGACCTCGGTCTGAAAGCCAAGGGTTTCACGGTTGCCGCTGGTTGCGGCGGAGGGAGTGGCGGTGGTCATGTGGTTTCCTTCACGCAGTCAAAGATAGGTAAAAAGCACAGCATGCCGCGATCTGGGGGCAAGTTTCAGGTTTTCAAGACCAAAATAAAACGCTTGTAGCAAAAGTCGGCGCTAGCGTGACGGCGCAACGTATTACCATGGCGCCTATGCCGCCACTCTCCCAAGCTGTCGTCTTGCTCGCCGCCGCGGTTGTTGCGGTTCCGCTGCTCAAACAGTTCGGCTTGGCCTCCGTGATGGGCTTTCTCGTCGCCGGCGTAACAATCGGGCCTTGGGGCCTGAGCCTTATCGACCAACCCGACGTGATCCTGCACACCACCGAGTTCGGTGTCGTGCTGTTGCTGTTCATCATCGGACTGGAACTCCAGCCAACCCGCCTGTGGGTTCTGCGCCGTGCCGTATTCGGACTCGGCGGAGCCCAGGTCGCCCTGACGACGGTCAGCGTGGCAATAATTGCGTGGCTGCTTGGCTTGCCGCCGCTGGCCGCCGTTCTCGCCGGCTTGGCCTTGTCCATGTCGTCGACTGCATTTGTGCTGCAGATGCTGGCTGAAAAGAAACAGCTCACGACCCGCTATGGACGTGACGGATTTGCGGTCCTGCTGTTCCAGGATCTTGCAGTCATTCCCCTGCTGGCCATTTTTCCCCTGCTTTCTCCCATGGCGGCGACGGCCGATCGGCCACCGGCCTGGGTCTCACTCACCGTCTTACTTGCAGTGGTGCTGGGCGGGCGGCCGCTCTTGCGTTTTCTGCTACGTCGGGTTGCCGGCACGGACAGCCATGAACTGCTGGTAATGGCGACACTCCTGATCGTCATGGCAATGGCGTGGAGCATGGAGGCAGCGGGCTTGAGCATGTCGCTCGGCGCATTTCTGGCCGGCGTATTGCTGGCCGATTCCGAGTATCGACATGAACTCGAAGCCAATATCGAACCGTTCAAAGGCGTACTGCTCGGACTGTTTTTTGTCGCTGTCGGCATGTCTGCCAATCTCGGCTTGGTGGTGGAGCGACCGCTGTTGATATTCGGGCTCGCCATCGGGCTAATGGCCGTCAAGGCCACTGTGCTTCTTGGGCTTGGTCGATTTACAGGCATGAACGCTTGCAGCGCGCGCCGCTTTGCCATCTACCTGTCACAAGGCGGCGAATTCGCCTTTGTCCTGCTGGCATTGGCTGCCGGGCAACAACTGATGGACGCGGCTACGGCAGATCTGCTGGCCATGGTGGTAACCCTGTCGATGGCTCTGACGCCCGTTCTGCTGGGCGCACACGAACGCTGGCTGGCTCCGCTCGAGAACCGCGGGGTGCAGAGGCCATTCGATGAAATCAAGACTGAGGATCATCGCGTCATCATTGCCGGCTTTGGCCGCTTCGGGCAAATCATCGCGCGCGTGTTGCGAATGCGCAAGATCGGCGTCACGGTGCTGGAATCCAATTCAGAACAGGTCGACTTCGTCCGTCGATTCGGCAATCGCATCCATTACGGCGACGCCTCGCGGCTCGATCTTCTGCGCGCCGCCGGCGCAGAGAAAGCCGAAGTATTTGTTCTCGCGATCGACGACATTGAGAGTTCCTTGAAAACGGCGGCGGTGGTGCGCAAACATTTTCCGCACCTGAAAATTTACGCGCGTGCACGAAATCGCTTTCACTACTACCGCCTTCGCGATCTGGGCATCCAACTGATCACGCGTGAAACCTTCGCCGCCAGCGCCGAACTCGCCGGCGACGTTCTGGAGGGGCTGGGTATTTCTTTCACCTCCGCCAAGCGCAGTATCGGATCGTTTCGCGCCTACGATGAGGCCATGCTGGAAAGGCAATATGCGGTCAATCAAGATGAAGCCAAACTGATCCAGACTTCGCGCGATGCAGCGCTCGAACTCGAGGAGTTATTCGAGGCGGACAATGCCAGCGCGGATGCGGACGTTGACGAACATACGCGGACGTAGCGATACTCCCGATCATCTTGTGAATGTCGGCTTGGCCCCCAAATATCACCCGACTACCGCATGGAAATAATGTCCGCCAACAGCCCACCCGCTTATATCCGGCGACACGGGCACTCAAGGCGAAGGCAAAACCCGGATTGAACTCAATACGGACCGCGGCGTCTATGAACAAAACAATGTCCGCGCTCACGCACGACGTCTGCCGATATACCTGCCAACAGCGGAGCGGGCGACGTCTCACTGCTCGCCGAGTGGCGTTTTTGTGAAAAAGACGGGATGAGCTGGGGCATCAATCCGCAACTGAATTTGCCGACCGGGGACGACAACAGGGGCTTGGGAAATGGCAAAGCCAGCGCAGGTGTTCATGGGCTGGTGACTTACAGCGCGGACAGATGGACGCTGACTGGCGATCTCGGTACAGCCCGCAATAGAAACGTTCCGGGCGCGCGGACGTCCTTATGGAATGCGTCTGCGGCGGCGATGTTCACGGTCAGCGATGCGCTCAAACTGGTACTCGATACTGGCGTCAATCGGAACTCCGATAGCGCCGCAGACACCAACCCCGCCTTTGCCTTGGTCGGAGCGGTCTGGACGCTCAACCCGTCAATTGACCTGGATCTGGGTTACCAGCACGGACTCAATAACGCGGAAGTAAAACACAGCATCGGTGCAGGTATAACCCTGCATTTCTAGGCAACGGTTGAAGGCTGGGTCAGGCGACGCTGAACCGTTCCGTCAGCTCATGCAGAGACGCAGCGAGCTCGTTCAACTGACGAGTCGCGTCGGCGATCTCATTGGCCGCCTCGCTATTGTTCGACGACATCTGCGAAATGCGTTCAACATTAGTGGCAATTTCGGTGCTGGCAAGTCGCTGCTCCTGCAAGGCCAGGGAAATCTGACCGAGTGCTGCAACCACCTGATCGGTGCCCGAACGCACTGCCACCATCGAGCTGCCGGCATTATCCGCCAGCTTCACGCCCGCGATCGCCCGCTCTTGTCCTGCTTCGACACCAACAACAGCCTGCTGAGTGCTGGCCTGGATATCGTGGATGACCGACGTAATTTCATTGGTCGAACTGGCCGTGCGCTCGGCCAATTTGCGCACTTCATCAGCCACGACCGCAAAACCGCGCCCTTGCTCGCCAGCGCGGGCGGCCTCAATTGCCGCGTTAAGCGCCAGCAGATTGGTTTGGTCAGCGATATCCTTGATGATGCCAATTATGCTGTTGATGCGCTGGCTTTGTTCGCCCAGCCCGACGACGACGCCGCGCACGTGTCCAACAGCCTCGGCGATTTGACGCATTTCCGCAGCCGCACTTTGTACCGACTCCTGGCTCTGCACCGTCAGCCCGCCAGCCGCCTGCGCGGCCCGGTCGGAATCCTTGGCACTATCGGCCATGTTACCGATGCCGACCGTCATTTCCTCCACTGCCGCGGCAGTGCTGGCGGTAGCTTCATTTTGACTATGAGAACCTTGCGCAACTTGTCCGGCCAGGCCGGACAGTCTGCCGGCAGAGGTCGCCACCGCCTCCGCGTTTTGCTTGATCTCGCGGATGATCGTCGTCAATGCAATTCGCATAGCGTCGATATTGGCGAGCAAACTGCCGCGATCGCCCGGCGCCAACTCGATGCGGGTCCGCAGGTCACCGCCGGCAATTTTCTGCGCCACACTCGCGGCATAGGCGGGCTCGCCGCCCAAGGTGGCGAGCAGGTCGCGAACGATCCAGCCAACGATCACGACCAGTGCAACCACGGCGAGGATGCCGATCAAGATATTGTTCCGCACGGCGTCGGCGCGGGCCGAGTCAAACTCTACGTCGGCGGCGGCTAATTGTTGCTTGGTTTCCTTGGCGGCCTTGTTCAGGCTTTCCGAAATCAGCGCGGCCAGTTTGTCGATTTTGTCATCCGCAGCGCGGATCGCCGGCCAGTCGGGTGGATCAGCCTTGGCCAGAGGCAGCGTCTCCGTTTCGTAGAGCTGAATCATCGCCATAACGGCAGTCTTACCCTCTTTCAGCGCAGCAATTTCGCCAGCTGTGTCAGCATGCTTGGTCACATTTTCAAGCAGGGCCAATTCGTCGGCCTTGGCTTTCGCCCAGTCTTTCTCCGACTCCGGAAAGTTCTGGTTGATGATCGTATCGGCAACGATCTGATACAGGCGCGCGCCTATGTCGGCCGCCAGCTGGGCATTTGCCGCCTCGTCGGCCGTTTGCGCGCCTCGATCCTGCAAAGCACCCATGCGCGACATGGCCAGAGTTGAATTGACGGCAATCGTGGCACTGGCCAACACGGCAATCACCAAAACCAGATACAGCTTCGCTCGAACGGTCAGTTGTTTCATGATTTCCCTTGTGGATTGACGCTTGCTTAAACGGCCGGTCAGGACCGCAGTCTGCCATAAAAAATGTACGCTCGCAGCATCACCATTAAGGCAATATGGTTATGACGCCACAACATTAGCGATATGCACAAATTCAACCAGTCTCTAACATTTACAGCAGCCCAATACTCCGGCCCCAATTTAGATAAAAGCAACGCCGAAAAAATTGCATGTGCTAATCTGGCTTCACCGCTTTACAAGGCGAACCGAATGAACCCGTTAACTCCCCTGCGCGTCAGCCTGTCCATCGGTTTAATGTTGGCGACTGTGCTCGCTCATGCCGCCCATGGGCAAAACGACCACGCTCGTACCACCTTCAGCGGCTTCGGCACTCTGGGGTATGTGCACGACGATTCCAGCCACCACGCCTTCACGCGAGACCTCGCACAATCCATTGATGTAAGCTCGAACTCGACATGGAAAGCCGACACCCGACTGGGGTTGCAGCTTGTCCATACGGTTGGGCCAACCCTCGAGTTTGTTGGGCAACTGGTCATTCGCGACCAAGCGCAAGCAAGTCTCGACCGCTCCATCGAATGGGCCTTTGTCGGGTACCGCCCGACCTCCGAGTTGAATCTTCGCGCCGGGCGCGTCGGCGTCGATGTTTTTCTGATGTCGGATTCACGGCACATCGGCTACAGCTACCCGTGGGTGCGGCCGCCCATGGAGGCCTATGCCTGGATGCCACTCTACTACCTCGAGGGCGGTGATATCACCTGGCAAAAGGATGGTCTTGATGCTACCTGGCGCGTCAAGGCGCAAGCAGGAAAAGGCCGCATGCGCATTCCGTTCTTTAACCGCATCTTGAACTTCGAGACCAAGGCTTTTTGGGACGCCACGGTCAGCCGCGAAACCGGCCCACTGACGCTGAAGGCGGGCTACGCCGGTTTTCGCGCTGCCAAGCAAGGACCTATAGAAGAATTGCTGGCCGGACTTGATTCCGTTGCGGGAGCCGGACTCGGACCCTTCAGCGATGAAGCGGCACAACTGCGCGGCGACGTCTCCTTCAAGGACGCACGCATCGGCTATTCGTCCATCGGCGCAGCCTACGACGACGGCGTCTGGCTACTGCAAAGCGAGTTAAGTAATGTCACCGGCAGCACGGCCATCGTCCCGCGAGGGCAACGCGCCTACGTCAGCGTCGGTCGTCGTTTTGGCGCATGGACACCTTACGTCCTGTTAGCCACCAGCCGCTCGCCGGGGGCCAGGACCGCAGTCAATGACTGGAGCCCTCTTGGCCCGGCGGCGGCCTTGCAGGCAGGCGCGATCGGTGCCATCAACGCCACGCGCATTGCACAGAAAACCGTCGCGCTCGGCGTGCGTTGGGATTTCCACAATAGTGCCGCGCTCAAAGTGCAGTGGGATTCAGTCCGTGGCGAATCGAATGGGTGGGCACTCTGGTCGAAAGATCGCGAATTCGAGGCGGCCAGAGTAAACCTGCTGTCGACCACGCTGGACTTTTCGTTTTGAAACTGG
The DNA here is from genome assembly GCA_964484585.1 of uncultured Propionivibrio sp. Classification (GTDB taxonomy): domain Bacteria; phylum Pseudomonadota; class Gammaproteobacteria; order Burkholderiales; family Rhodocyclaceae; genus JADKHX01. The sequence goes on from CAZAGR010000001.1 coordinate 13,024, forward strand.
CGAACATGCTCATGCGTAGAAAAATAAGGCTGATTGCACTAGTCGCCGTCGGTCTCGCGTCCGGGTTGGCCCGTGCTGACCTGACCGTGATTGTCAATGCCAACAGCCCGATCAAGGCATTGACTGCAAAACAGGTGGCCGAGTTTTATCTGGGTCGCAACCGGTCATTTGATCATGGAGAATACGCTCTGGTGATCGACCAAGGTCGTGACACTCCTCAGCGCGAACGGTTTTTCAAGGCTGTCACGGGCATGGCCATGCCGCAAGTGAATGCCTATTGGTCACGTCTTAAATTCACCGGCCAGATCCAGCCGCCGCAACAGATTGATACCGAATCCGTGGTCATCGACATGGTGTCGCGCAACCCGACGGCCATTGCCTACGTGACAGGCAATGTGGTTGGCAATCCGCAAGTCAAGTCCGTGCTTTTCATCCGCGAATAGAACCGGCAATCAAGTGGCAATACACGAAAACAAGATGACCTCAAGCCTGAAGCACGGATTGGTGCTTTGGGTCTCGATCGGATCTCTGATATTCGCCGCACTTGCCGGCGCTGCCCTGTTTGCGTTTGAATTTCAAAGCCAACGCAGCGAGGCGAAGGAACAGCAGAAACAATTGGCAGCTACGGTCAAATCCTCTGCAGCAGTTGCGGCCTTTGTGGCCAATGAAGAAATTGCTCGCGATGTCGTCAAAGGACTGTTGTCAAATTCACTGGTCGCCGCAGCCGCAATCGAGAATGAAGCGGGAAAGGTAATCTACTCGAACCACAAGGTAACCGGCGCCGAATTACGCAGGGAGGCCGCGACCAGATATCCGCTGCCATCGCCCATCAGTGTAGACGACATCAGCGGACTCTTATTGATTGAACAGGATGATGCCTACATTGATGCCCGGGCAATGCAAATCGCGTTCTGGCAATCGGTAATACTTGTTGTTCAAATCGCGATATCCGGGATCTTGCTGATCTTGCTGTTCGACCACACCGTGGGACGTCCGCTCGGAGCATTGGCGCGAATGGTTGCGCAGGCGATTCCCGGCAGCGGCACCCGGCTGGTGGCGCCACCCGGCCAGACCGATACGGAAATTGGTTTGCTGGTTCTGTGCACCAATGCACTGCTTGGAACAGCCGAGAGCGCGATCGACGAGGAGCGCGAGCTGCGCGCCAAAGTTGAAAAGATGGAAGCGTACTACCGGCGAATTTTCGAGACGACCAATGTCGGCATCATGGTGCTCAACGAACATGGAAACTTGATCAACAGCAATCCCGTACTGCTGTCGCGCATCGTCGGCATTCACTTTGACGGCGGTCACGTCAAGGAGAGCAACAAGTTCATCGAAACGATATTTTGCGAGCCCGACGTCGTCTGGTCCTTGATCAACGAAGCCGCAAAAACACACCGCTCGGTTTCTGCCGACTGTCAGTTGCGTACCGCAAACGACAGTGAAAAGTGGGCGCACTGCATCATCTCTGTGGTACTCGGACGTAAGGGTCAGATTGAATTGATCGAAGGCGTGCTCTACGATGTCACCGACCGTCGGATCGAAGAAGACAAAATGCGCCGGCAGGCCGACCACGATGCTCTGACGGGCCTGCGCAACCGGCGCGGCATGGAATCATTTCTCGATCGCAGCCTGCGTCATGCCGCCGAAAATGAGCAGTGCGTGGGTGTGTTGCTGATTGACCTGGATGGCTTCAAAGCAGTGAATGACACCCAGGGTCACGACGCCGGCGATCAGGTGCTCAAAGGCGTTGCCGAGCGATTGCTGGGACGAATCCGGCGCTCTTCGGATGCCGTGGCACGTCAAGGTGGCGACGAGTTCGTGATTATTGCAAACAACTGCGGGAACGACACGAAGGCCGTCGAGGAGATCGCGACGGACGTGGTCAGCTTGATGCGGGAACCCTTCCAGCTCGACGATGGCAGCTTCGCCCAGATCGGCGCCAGCATCGGCATTGCGCGTTACCCGCTAAATGGCCACACCCGCACCACGGTGATCGCCGCCGCCGACGCAGCGATGTACGTCGCCAAGAAGTCGGGCAAGAACCGCCATTCGATAGCGCCCACGGATGATCATCCGCCGGATAGCGACTTGGTCTAGGTTTACCGCAATCCAATGCGCCGACATTGCCTGCCTGGCGACAAGTCAAGAACGAGTCAAGCGGCGGTAGGTTTCAGCCAAGCGCAACGGAAGTTTTGTGACATCGGCAAGCACAGAATAGCTGGACTCGCCATAGAGCCGCTTGAGGTAATCCGCACCGTGGCGATCAATCGTCACGCCATAGCTGCGAATTCCCGCTTGAGTCGCCTCTTGCAAGGCACGCCGCGTATCCTCGATGCCGTAATGTCCGCGGTATTCGTCACCATGGTCGTCGGGCCGGCCATCGGTCAGCGTTACCAGCAACGTGTGCCGCGCCGGTTGTGCGGATAGCAATCTGGACACATGGCGGATCGCCACGCCCATACGCGTGTAATCCTTTGCCTCGATACCTGCAATGCGCTCGCGCACCTCGTCGCTATAGACTTCATCAAATGACTTGATGCGATAAATCTCGCAACGCGTGCGTGTCCAGCCGGAGAATCCGTAAATGGCGTAGCGGTCGTCCAAGGCCTCAAAGGCTTCGCACAGCATCACCAACGCCTCGCGCTCGGCATCATTGACCCAACCCTTGGTCGAGCCGCTCATATCAACCAGGAACATGACCGCCAGCGACCGCTCGGAGCGCACGCGCCGGCGAAAGACATTCGACTCCGATTCGGCACCTGCCCTCAGATCGGCGAACGCATCAACCAGGGTATCGAGATCGATCTCTTCGCCTTCCGGCTGACGCCGATGAACCTTGTCTTCACCTCGAAGGGCTTCGAAACGGCGGCGAATCTGGCGAATCAATGGCGCATGGCGTTGCCGCACCTCGGTGACATAGTCGCCATTACCACCACTACCACCATTGCCGCCACTGATTTCACATGCATAGACGTGGCACCAATCGCGCCGGTAGGCCTTGCGATGGTAATCCCACTCGTCGTAACGGTAATCGGGGTCGCCCTCGCTCGCGGCCACGGTCGGTTCGTCAGCTGACGCGACCGGCTGCCAAACGCCTTCACCCGCCGGCTGCAAAAGCTCCAAGGGCAATTCGCCTAAATCCTGTTTCAACGACTCGGCTGCCGCGTGCGCATCCGGTGGAAGATTCAACAGCATTTCTGCCAAGTCTGAGGCTTGAGGCGCAATATCCTCTGGGCTCGACTGCGGCAACTGGGCGGTATTGCCTCGCATTCGATCGCTGCTCCGCAGCACGTGCAGCGCGCGTCTGACTCGTTCGACATTGCGCTCCACGCGGACATCACGCGCCCGCATCGCAGCCTCTGGATCGAGCATGCCGGAATGGACCAGATTCGGCACCGCATTGCCCTGGTCGCGCAAACTATCGAGCAAGCGCAGACTGTCTCCAACGTCGCTAACCGCGGTTAATTGATCAACCGCGACCGCCAGTTCAATCGGCCACGGCCCACGCACAGCGGCGATTTCCGCCGCCAACCCGGGCAGTTCCTTGCCAATACAGGCTTCAAGACGTACGGCTTCCAATGCCACCAACCAACGCAAGGCTTGCTGGCGATCCGCCCAGAGACCGACGTGCGCCTCGAGATCGACTGAAAATGTGCCGAAGTGCGTCTGCGCCCACAACAGGACTGCCGTCGCCTTATACAGGCCGCGGTTGGCGTTCGTGTCCGCCAGAGCATTGAGACTGGCCGGGAGAAAAATCGTTTCAGTATCAGTCCAGGCGCGCTCGCCGACAGCCACAGTCAGCGCACGACTGTTCAGCTGACCACCCAAAGCCTGCAGCAGGCGCGACAAACGCGCCTCAACATCGGCGAGGTGAGCTACGCCCTGACCCTGGTTAGCCGAAAAAAAGCCCTCAATATCCTCCAGCACCTTTGACGCCGAAACGGAGCCAGAGCGATCAAACTCATCGAGGCCGTGGCGAACCCACGCGGCAAACTCATCCTCGCCCTGCGGTGCCAACACTGTTGCAAACACTTGAGGCGCCAGCATACAAATTCGGTGCGCAAAATCCGCGTCCGTTATCGCGGCCACCCGCGCCCAATGCAACACTGCATCCTGTTGCGTCCGCGAAAGCGCTTCCAGCCCGCTGGCCGCAAGATTCAACGCCCGATGCGATGGCGAGGCAAACAGCAGTTCATCAAGCCGAACCATCAGTTCTTCGGCGAAAAATTTTCTCTCTGTCACGATGTATCGCCGATTGTCAACGCCACGCGCCACTGATCCAACTTGTCTTCAAAACGCATTCCGGCATGAGCCGGGCTGGTCGATGGGAGAGACATCGTTTCCAATCCCAGTGCAGTAAATTCACGCACTCTGCGTGCCGCAACACGCCCATTGAAGCAGACGCGCCGTAGCGCCGGCGCCGACTTTTTGAGTGTCGCAATATCGTTCGGGATGCTATTTCCAATGGCGCTATCGAGGCTGCCGGCGCGCTCGCACGCGGCGTAACTATCCCAGATCGCCAACCGCGCCGCCCTCACCGCGACAAGGCGCTCCGCGTAGGACAATTCCGCCAACGGTCGCCCGAGCACTGCGCCAAGAATGCGCCAGAACTGATTGCGCGGGTGCGCGTAGTACTGTTGTGCGGAAATCGATGCTACTGACGGAAACGAGCCGAGAATCAACACTCGCGCATTTTCGTCAAACACCGGCGGCAAGCCACTCAGCAACATTCGGAAGCCCCTACGCGAGCCCTGCCCCTTTTACGACCGGGCTTGCAGCACTCCGGTGATTCCCACCGGACGCCACTCAGGATCGATCAACACGCCGGGGTTCATGATGCCCTGCGGATCAAGGCTGGATTTCGCTTTCACCAACGCAGAGCGAAACAGCGGTGCCGTCTCCTTCTCGTAACCGCTGCGATGGTCGCGGCCAACCGCGTGATGGTGCGTGCTGGTGCCGCCCAGATCAATCACTAACGCATTGGCTGCCGCCTTGATGTCGCGCCACGCCGCCAATGCACTGGCCAAATCACCTGTTTTACTGCCCAGTGCAGCGAAGGTGAAGTAAGGCGCGACGCCATCGGGATAAACGTGGGTAAAGCGACACGAGACGAAGCCGCCAAGCCCGGTGGCGCGTGCGATCGCGGCCTGCATGCCTTCAAGCACACCCTCGTAGAACGCCTCAAAGCGATCCCAGGTCACCGCCGTCTCAAAGGTGTCGAGAATCGCTCCGCGCCCAACCATGGGATCACGCAGATACGGCATACGGATAAACGTATCACGCCAGACGCCAGCATCACCACTGCGCTGCCCGCTATCTGCCGCGCCTGTGCTGATCGCCATTGACGCCTCCACGGCTGCCGCGTCATACGTGCCGGAATTCTCGTCCACAATCTCCAGCGCGCGCTGCATCCACGCGCGCACGGGATGATCGGCTGACTCGAAACCCAAAACCAGCGTCGGGCTGCGTCCATCGCCGATGCCGAAAAAGGCGACTTCGTTGCTATCAAGCAGACGACAATTACTCGGATACAAACCCGACTGTGCCAACAGACGCACGCAACGCACGGCGTTTTTCATATCGGCAAAGCGAACGCTGGCCGCGGCGCGGAATCGTGGACGCTCCTGCAAACGCACCCAGGCTTCAGTGATCACGCCACAGGTACCTTCCGAACCGATGATCAAGCGATCCGGTGCCGGCCCGGCACCACTGGCCGGCAGGCGGCGCGTAGCAAGTACGCCGGCCGGAGTCACGGTTCGCGTCGATTGCACCATGTCGTCAATGTGCGTTGCCAGAGTGGCGTAATGGCCACCGGCCCGCGTAGCGATCCAGCCGCCCAGAGTGGAGAACTGGAAGCTCTGCGGAAAATGGCGCAAGGTCAATCCGTGAGGCTTTAGCTGCGCTTCGAGATCCGGACCGAACACGCCAGCCTGAATACGCGCGGCGCGACTGACACTGTCCACCTCGAGCACACGATTCAAATTCTGCAAGTCCAGCGAAACCGTCGCTGCATAAATATCGCCCACAGCGGGCTCCACCCCGCCGCACACGCTGGTGCCCCCGCCGAACGGAATCACGGCCACGTTATTATGCGTTGCCCAATCCAGCACGTCCACCACAGCTTGCTCGTCCGCGGGGAAGGCTACCCAGTCGGGTGGATTGGGCACATCCCGCTGCCACATGCGCGAGCAATCGGCAAACGACTTGCCATAGCTGTGACTCAGTCGGTCGTGCATCGATGCGGAAAAGCAGCCTCGCAGCGAATCCGGCGGCATCAAGCGCGTTGCGGGCAGAGTGTAGTCATCTTCAGTTGGCGGCGCAGTCGCCGCGCCTTTGGCACCCAACATGGCCAGGGTGCCCTCAATCTGCTGCTGCTCCGCCACTGTCAATGTGTCAGAGGCATTCCCCCAGCCCCAAAAGCGTCTTATCGGCCTGTGCGACATCGTTTCGATCATGCTGTTTTCTCCATCATATTGGCGCTCATCAGATCCGAGCGCCGTCCCGCCATCGCCGACTTTTCAAATCAGGACGGCACCGCAAATGCTACAGTGAACCGTCTTCCGGCTAAGAATACCTTACTCTGTGGAATCCCAACTCACCGATATCAGTCATGTGATCCAGCTCGCCGTCGCGCCGGTTTTTCTGCTGACCGCGATTGCGACACTGATCAATGCCATGAACACCCGACTCGGGCGAATCGTGGATCGCCGCCGCGTAATACTTGATCGCCTTGATCTTGCCGTGACCCGCGACTCACCCGACATGGAGCACGAACTGGAACTGCTGCGCTCGCGCAGCCGTCTTGTCTATTTCGCAATTTTCGGCGCCGTCCTGTCCGCGCTGTTGGTGTGCATGGTGGTGGCCGGATCCTTTCTCGGTGCCCTGCTTGGCTTTGAGATATCGCGCCTGATCGCGGGACTGTTCATCGCCGCCATGTTGGCGATGATTGGCGCGCTCGGCTTGTTTCTGCGCGAGGTCTATCTGGCGGTTCGCACGAACACCCACACGCGACGTTGAGCCTTTGGCACGCAAACGTCGGAGGCCGCCAATCCGCCAGCGGCGTCTAAAACACTGCGCTGATTAGATCGTCCAGGGTGGACGTCATTTCGGGGTCGTCGGTAAGCGCTCGGGCCACTGCCGCGGTGCACGCGATTGAAGGCAACATTCCCGTGCCGATCAACTGTGCCGCATGCACCAGCAGGCGCGTGCTGGCGCCTTCATCCAGACCCTGCCCTTTCAGATTCCGCGTCAGCTCGCCCAGCTTGACCAGGCGCCGCGCGATCTCAAGCTCGATGCCACCTTCGGTGGCGACAATACTGGCTTCCGCCGCACTGTCCGGATAGGCAAATTCCAGCGCCACAAACCGCTGCCGCGTGCTTTGCTTGAGCTCCTTCATCACACTCTGGTAGCCGGGATTGTAAGAAATCACCAACATGAAATCATCAGCGGCCTTGATCAGTTCGCCGTGCTTTTCGATCGGTAACATTCGCCGCGTGTCGGTCAGCGGGTGAATCACTACCGTGGTGTCCTTGCGCGCCTCAACCACTTCGTCGAGATAACAGATAGCCCCCGCTCTCACCGCTGCAGTGAGCGGGCCATCGAGCCAGACCGTATCTGCGCCGACGATGAGATAGCGGCCCACCAAATCCGCAGTGGTCAAATCATCGTGGCAGGAAATGGTCACCAGCGGGCGCTTGAGCCGCCATGCCATGTATTCGACGAAACGCGTCTTACCGCAACCTGTCGGGCCTTTGAGTAACACGGGCAAATGGCGCTGTGCCGCCGCTACAAAAACGGCGATCTCGTCACCGCTAGCTTGGTAATGCGGCTCGGCAGCTATCCGTTCAAGCTGCGCTCCAAGGCTCGACCCGGTTTTAAGATTTGGGCTCGGATTCATAATCAAAATAGCGACAATACTCCGGCATCGGACGACGCTGGCGAAAGGCTGAGTTGCCTCCATTCAGTAGCCGCAGCTCATCGCACAACTGAAATTTAAGTTCGCGAATTCTGGCATCGACCTGCGATTGCTCATAAAAATTGCCATCGCCTTCCTTCTGTGCCAACGTCAGTTGTTCAATGGCGGCAGTGACCTGACGATTCAACACATAGGCCTCCGCCTGCGCACGATGCTGTGCCAGCCGGCGACCCATCTGCGCGTAGGTCTTGGCTTGCAGCGCGTGCAATTCCGGATCACTGGGGTAACTCAACAGATTTTCGGTTGCCACGCGCAGCGCTCCCTCGTTATCGCGCAACTCGAGCTTGGTTTCGATCAGCGCATAGGTGATGGCTCTTTCTTGCGGATACCGGGCGTGCGCTGTCGTCAACAAAGCGGCTGCGCCGGCCGCATCTTTACCGCGTCGCCGGAACTCGGCGGCCAGAGTTTCAAACATCGGCGACGCGATTTTCTGCTGCCGCAGTTTTGCCAGTTCGCGCTCGCCGTTAACGTAGTCACGCGCCCGCAACAGCGCGCGCGCCAGACCGTAGCGCGCCACGCTCTCAGCGCTTCCGCTCAAGCCGCCGGCCAAGCGCTGGGTAAAGTCGGTCACTGCTTCCTGGCCGGTGCCCAGATCCGATCGCAATTTTGCACGCACCAAGAGAAACTCCAGCGAATCTTCAACCTGCTTGTAGGGTCGCCCTTCAATGCGGTTGCCCATGTCGGCGATGCGCTCGGTCGTCAATGGGTGCGTGCGCAGGTAACTGGGCGCATTGTTGTCAAAGACGCGACCGGATTTTTGCATGCGCTCAAAGAAAGTGGCCATGCCGCGAATATCGTAGCCAGAGCGCTCCAATAACTCGAGACCCGTGCGATCAGCTTCGCGTTCAAAATCACGCGAAAAATTGAGTTGATTCTGAATTCCGGCAGCCTGACCAGCCACCGCAGCGCCCATCGCCACGTCAGGATTATTGCGCGCGGCCAAGATGGCCAAGGCCATGGCGACCATGCTGACAAGCTGCCCCTGGCCGGATGCAACGATATTTCGTGCCAGATGATGTTGGGTGACGTGCGATATCTCGTGGGCCAACACCCCACCCAATTCCGACTCGGACTGTGCAGCCAGAATCAGCCCGGTATGCACCCCGATATAACCGCCGGGCAGAGCAAAAGCATTCAGGGTGGAGTCGCGCAGCGCAAAGAAATCAAAGCTCTGCCCGCCTTGTTCGATGTTTGCCGCCAACTTCCCGCCAAGATGATTCAGGTAGCCGGAAATCTCTGGATCATCGACATAACCGGATTCGGTGGCACGAATTTCGTGAATGATCGCATCCCCATAGCGTCGCTCCGCATGTGGCGAAAACACGGCCTGCGCGCCTTCACCGAGATCAGGCAGACCATCTGCAATTGAAACCTGGGTAGGTGAAAACAAGCCCGCCCCGGCCAGCATGAGTATCAACAAACGTCGGTGAGCGAATAGTCGATCCATGCGGCTATGATAGCGACTCGGAAATTTCACCGTGTGACAAATTATCTCAAAGCAGCCTTCAGACCGAGAGTTGCCCTGACGACTTCACTACATGACTAAGAAAAAGCCCTCCCCACTAAGCCACTTTGACGCCGCCGGCCAGGCGCACATGGTTGATATTGCGGCGAAGCCTGAATCCTTGCGAAGTGCCCGTGCCGCAGGCGCAATCTCCATGCAAGCCGCCACGTTTGAACTTCTGCAGGCAGGCAATGCAAAGAAAGGTGACGTATTGGGAATTGCCCGGATCGCGGCGATTCAAGCCAGCAAGCGCACGTCCGAACTAATTCCGCTATGCCACCCGATCGCGCTGACACATGTAAGCGTCGACTTCACATTGGACTCAGAAAGATCACAGGTCAGCATCGAAGTCACCGCCGAAACGACCGGTCGTACCGGCGTCGAGATGGAAGCGCTGACCGCCGCCAGCGTCGGACTGCTCACCATTTACGATATGCTGAAAGCGGTAGATCGCGGCATGGTGATTGAACAGGTTCGGCTACTGGAAAAGTCAGGCGGTAAGTCGGGAACGTGGAAAGCCGTCGCCACACCCGCTAATAAATTACCTCGTAGGAAATCCTGATTACATCGACTTCGCGCCAGCCCAAAGGACTTTGAAATTTCACGAGATCGCCTTCGCGGGCTTTTAGTAGCGCGCGCGCCAGCGGCGAAATCCAGCTGATACGTCCCTCGGACGCATTCGCTTCGTCAATACCAACGATCTGATAACGAAGCTCTTCACCATCAGGATCCGCAATAACGACGGTCGCACCAAAGAACACCTGATCGACGTTTTGCTGCAGCGCCGGATCGACGACGACAGCCGTGTCCAGGCGCTTGGACAAAAATCGGATGCGCTTGTCGATTTCGCGCAGTCGTTTCTTTCCGTAGATGTAATCGCCATTTTCCGAACGGTCGCCGTTACCGGCCGCCCAGGAAACAACCTTGACCAACTCAGGGCGGTCAATCTTGACCAATTGCTCAAATTCCGCACGAATCGCAGCGTGACCGCGGATCGTCATATAGTTGCGCGTACCGGCCGGCAAATCTGGCGCACCGGCCGATTCGTCCTCGTCATCGTCAGTGGACTCTTTTACGAAAGCCTTGTTCATAGCCTTATGGTTCTTAACTGGAAACCGATGGTAACACCCGGCACACATCACAAAATACACTCAGAAAATACACTCAGAAAATACACGCTTGCAAATGCGAACAATTCTCAATACAATAATTTCCTGAGACTTTTTACACGGAAATCCCTCATGCTATCTCGCCTTACCACAGCGCTTTTTGCCGCTACGGCCTTGATTTGTTTGACGCACAAGGCAAGTGCCGAAGACAAAGTGCTCAACCTCTACTCCGCCCGCCATTACCAGACCGATGAAGCCCTTTATAGCAATTTCACCCAACAAACGGGCATAAAGATCAAGCGGATCGAAGCCAAAGAAGACGAATTGCTCGAGCGCATTCGCAATGAGGGCGCCAACAGCCCGGCGGACGTCTTTATTACCGTCGACGCGGCACGACTGGCAAAGGCCGACGAATTGGGTCTTTTCGCTCCGGTCAGTTCCAAAGTTCTGGAAAGTCGCTTGCCGGCACATTTGCGTAGCGCAACTTGGTTCGCCTTCTCGACCCGCGCGCGGGTAATCATTGCCAGCAAGGACATCAAGGCCGGCGATGTACAAAACTATGAAGACCTCGCCGATCCGAAATTGAAAGGCAAAGTGTGCACACGATCCGGCTCGCACCCGTATAACATTTCGCTGATGGCGGCACTGATTGATCATCTCGGTGAAGCCAAGGCTGAGGCATGGGCCAAAGGTGTTGTCGCTAATTTTGCACGCCAGCCCAAGGGCGGCGATACCGACCAAATCAAGGCCGTGGCTGCCGGCGAATGCGGCGTGACGATTTCCAACAGCTACTATGTCGCCCGACTGTTGCGCTCCGAAAAAGCGGAAGACCGGAAGTTGATGGAGCGCGTCAACATCATCTGGCCCAATCAAGCGAACTATGGCACGCACATCAATGTGTCTGGCGGTGGAATGCTCAAAACAGCGCCCAACAAAGCAGCCGCGATCGTGTTCCTCGAATACCTCGCGAGTGATGACGCGCAGCGTTACTTTGCCGACGGCAACAACGAATGGCCTGCCGTGGCCGGCGTCGTCGTAAAGAATCCGGCGCTCGAGGCCATGGGCAAGTTCAAGCCGGACATGATGCCCATCGCAACACTAGCGAAAAATGCCGCGCTGGCCCAAAAACTGTACGACCGCGCCGGTTGGCAGTAAGCGTCTGGTTAAAACTCACGTGCACACGCTGTCCATCCGCTGCGGTTCGCGCGCCCTTGCAACACTTAAGAGCGACGGATTGCAACCTGGCGCGGTCGATATCATTCCAGCCGCGGCCGGCGGCCCAAAAGGCCTGGCCTTGCAGGGCTTGGATAAGGTGCTGTTCGGCGAGTGGCTGCCACGCCAGCCTCGAATCCGTTTTCTCATCGGCTCGTCGATCGGCTCATGGCGCATGGCAGCCCTTGCGCTGGCGGACCCGATCGCCGGCATCGAACGGCTGGCCGATCTTTACTGCGGACAGCGCTACGCACCCAAACCCAGTCGCGCAGTGGTTTCCCGATACTGCGAACAACTGGTACACGATCTGATCGCGGACCGCAGCGCGGAGATTCTGCAAAATCCGCACTATCGCCTCAACATACTTGCCGTTCGTGGCAAAAAACTGCTCGCGTCCGACGGGCCGCGCCGCACTCCGGCCGGTTTCGCAGCCGCTGCTCTGAGCAATTTCGTCTCGCGCCGTCATCTGCGTCATTGGCTGGATCGCACCTGGTTTCACGATCCGCGCGATTTACCGCCGATTCTTCCTTTGCACGACTTCCACACCCACGAAGTTGCACTCTCGCCAGACAATCTGCACTCGGCATTGCTCGCCTCCGGCTCGATCCCCATGATCCTCGATGCCGTCAAGCACATCGCCGGCGCGCCCAGCGGCAACTATTGGGACGGCGGCATCATCGACTATCACCTGCACCTCCCCTATGACCGCAGCCCGGGGCTCGTGCTGTATCCGCATTTCACCGACCATATTGTGCCCGGCTGGCTGGACAAGTCACTGCCCTGGAGACGTGCGCGGGACACCTGGTTGGATAACGTCATCCTGATCTCGCCGTCACGCGAATTCATCGCCAGCCTGCCGGGCAAAAAACTGCCCGACCGGCGGGATTTCAAACGCTACGGACCCTCCGAACAGGAAGAACGAATTCGCGTGTGGCGCCACGCGATAGGCGAGAGTCAGCGGCTCGGCGAGGAATTCCTGCGTCTGGTTGATAGTGGAGAATTCGCCCAACGTGCAAAGGCACTTTAGTCTGCAACACCCTACAGATGAATGGGTATAAGCCCGTGACGTTAGCCAAAGGCTGGGGATCGTCATCCAGCAACAAAACTTGGGTGAAGTCTCAATCACCGATAGTCTCGGTCTTTTTTGCCAGAAACGCCGTCTCGCCGGCGCCGACTTTTCAGAAGAGGCTACACTCGCGGCACGATGTCTTTGCGCTTCAGGCGTAAATCCTCCATTCAACTCGGCATCCGCAGAAATGATAACTTATCGCCACGATCCAATTTGAGGGGCGCGACAATGCTGCACATATTTCGAAAATATTGGTTCGTAGCGACGGTGGTCGGTTTCACTCTTCCCTCAGTGGCCGGACCGGTGGGAATTGCGACTGGTTCGGGACACAGCGTCGCGCTTGCGGCAAGCGGACAGCTCTATGCTTGGGGTGATGATGCGAGCGGGCAACTTGGCCTGGGTCGAGTAGTAACTGTGCCGTCGCCCCAGCGTGTCCGAAATTTGAATGCTCTGCAAGCCGACAAACAATCCGGGAATGCACGTCTGGCTTCTGGCGATTTTCACAATCTGTTGGTGCAAGTCGACGGCAGTGTCTGGTCCTGGGGTTGGAACTTTTCCGGGCAACTGGGCAGCGGCGATACGGCAATGCGCTCAACACCCGTGCGAGTGCGAGGCTTGAGTGGAGTCATTGCCGTCGCCGCTGGACGTGATCACAGCCTGGCGCTCAAGAGCGACGGCAGCGTCTGGGCTTGGGGCAGCAATGCATGGGGTCAGATTGGCGACGGCACGGCAAACAATAGAAGTGAGCCCGTTCGGGTTCTCGACGGAATCGTCGCCATTGCCGCAGGGTATGCCCACAGTCTCGCGGTAGGTGCGAACGGTCGAGTTCATACATGGGGCTGGAATGGCGAAGGACAGTTGGGAAACGACTCCCTGAGTGACAGCAATCGCCCCCTTATCGTGCCGGGGCTGACGGACGTGCAGTCAGTGGCAGGTGGCTTCGCGCACACACTGGCAGTGACCAAAGGTGGCCAAGTCTGGTCGTGGGGATGGAACCGTTGGGGACAATTGGGCGACGGAACCACAACCAACCGAACGACAGCGGTCACCGTAGCCGGACTAAATTCAGTGACTTCGATAGCTGCGCCAAGCGGCGGTTGGGACGGCGGACATTCGGTGGCACTCAAGTCTGATGGCACGGTCTGGACGTGGGGCTACAACTGCTGCGGCCAACTCGGCGACAACAGCAACACTCCGCGGTCCGAAGCGAAACAAGTGGTCGGTCTGAGCGAGGTGGCGAGCCTGGCCGCAGGACATGCGCACGTGTTGGCAATCCAACGTGATGGCACGATGTGGTCTTGGGGTGACAATTGGAATGGGCAGTTGGGTGACGGGAGCACCGCCTCACACGGCGTTCCCACCCGAATGACTGGCTTGGTTCCGATGGCGGCCGTCGCGGCAGGCTACTTTCACTCGATGACCATTGACACCAGCGGTGGCGTTTGGGCCTGGGGCAGCAACTATTACGGTGAGGTGGGTGACGGTTCACGGGTATCGCGGGCCTTGCCCGGCCCGATTCCAGGATTGTCGGATGTAGCCGCGGTTGCTGCTGGCGACGAACATACGCTGGCGGTCCGCACCGATGGCAACGTATGGGCGTGGGGCTGGAATGACTGGAGCCAGCTTGGCGATGGCGGTACTTTGGTTCAATCCATTCCTCAAACAATTGCCGGCTTGCCGGCAGTAGATCGTGTCTTTGCGGCCGGCGCGCGCAGCCTGGCCCTTGCACGGGATGGCAGCGCCTGGGCTTGGGGTAATAACGAGTACGGACAGCTCGGCGATGGCACAACGACCGGGCGCTCCCGGCCAACAGCCGTGCCGTTGCTAGCCAATGCTCGGAGTGTGGCGCTCGGACGCGATCATGGGCTTGCAATTCTTAACGGCGATCAGGTCGTCGCCTGGGGCCGTAATCAGCGTGGACAACTCGGCAATGGAAGTTCCAACGCAAGCAGTACGCCACTTGTCGTTCCCGGTCTGACAGGAGTGACTGGGCTAGCGGCCGGGCGCGATCACAGCCTGGTGTTAAAAAATGACGGTAGTGTCTGGGCCTGGGGCAGCAACGACTTTGGGCAACTCGGCGACGGCAGTACAGTAGCGAAACTCTCGCCTCAACGGGTACCCGATCTTAGCAGCGTAGTCGCGGTGTATGCCGCTCCGGGCGGCTGGGAGGGTGGTCACTCGATGGCGCTCAAGGCCGATGGCACAGTTTGGGCATGGGGATACAACCGCACCGGTCAGCTCGGTGATGGCAGCACCACTGACCGCACGAAGCCGGTTCAGGTGGCTGAACTGACCGACATGACAATGCTGAGTCTCGGCCTGCGCCATACACTAGGCGTCAAGCGTGACGGTACATTGTGGGCGTGGGGTAATAACTGGTATGGCGAGTTAGGCGGTGGATTATTGAACCAGGCTTTAACGGCGCAACGGGTTGTCAACGAGACACTAGACGGGTTCCTTGACCTCGACCCGGCAACCGCCAATCAAATTGGCACAGCAGCGATCCCACCTTTCCTGGGCAGAGCAGAAAAGACCGGCGACCTGTCTTTGTTGAGCCTAAGCGTCGACGTGCGCGGCCTGTTTTCAGCTGCGCCCGCTCGCGCGGCCAGCCGCGCCGCGACCTATCAACTTTATGTCGGAGCGCTCGCCGGGGCGGGCGGCACATTCAACTGGTTTCAACTTGCCGCCAACAAAAACTGGAGCAATTTGTCGTGGCCAATGGCGGAATTTCTCTCCGGCGTCGGCCTGAGTAGCAGGTTCGATTCTATCGCCGTCCAAATCCTGACCGAAGTTGATGTCTCAAGCCTCATTGGCTCGCGAATTTATGTCGGCTACGGTACCGATGCTAACGAAATGCTAAACACGGGTCGGTACCGCGAAGTCATGACAATTTCTGCGCCGTGACGTCCCGATGTCGCCCGGTTGATTTGCGTCCAACACACACCGTATTGCCGCCGATTTGAAAGCCGACGAGGATCATTTCAGTCGTACCTGCACGCACGGTATGCTGTATGACATAACGTACTTACAGCGACACGGCGAAAACCACGATTGAGGGCCAAGCTTTTATTTTGTGTCGTGTAGCTGTGCGCGTCGATTAAAAATTTACTCACCGCGCTAACAGACACCACTCCCTGATCCGCGGCCCGTTGCGATTTGACGGGCGAGCACAATAATCGGAATCAGGCCAACGATCACAATCGCCAGCGCCGCTGTCGATGCCTCGGCAAGTCGCTCGTCCGATGCCAATGTGAATGTCTGGGTCGCCAGCGTATCAAAATTGAATGGTCGCATCACCAGCGTGGCGGGCAGTTCTTTCATGACGTCGACAAATACCAGGAGCCCTGCGGTGAGCATGCTGCCGCGCAGCAACGGCAGATGCACGCGCCGCAAGGTCTCGGCGGGGCCGCTCCCCAGGCTGCGCGCTGCCGACTCCATACTTGGCGTGATACGTGAAAACCCCGCTTCCATCGTCTGCAAGGCAATGGCCAGAAAACGTGCCAGATAGGCATAAATCAATGCAGCAAGACTGCCGGTGAGCAGCAGGCCTGGGTTAATGCCGGAAACGTGCTCCCACCAACCGGCCAGCAGATGATCCAGGCGCGTCACCGGAATCAGGACACCGACAGCGATGACCGAAC
This sequence comes from uncultured Propionivibrio sp., assembly GCA_964484585.1. Taxonomy (GTDB): domain Bacteria; phylum Pseudomonadota; class Gammaproteobacteria; order Burkholderiales; family Rhodocyclaceae; genus JADKHX01. Next base: position 29,537 of record CAZAGR010000001.1, read on the forward strand.
CAGGCACGGCATAGCCAAGGCCGACGATACGACGCGCCAAATCCGGCAAACGCTCGCCACGACGTGCGGTGTAGGCCAAGAGCAATGCCAATGCCGCGGCAAGTACGGCAGTAATTCCAGCCACCAGCAGACTATTGCGCGCCAGCAGAACGAATCGCGTGCCGAACTGGGCGTCGCCGGTTTCGAACGCCAGTCGCAGCAGCAGTCCGCCAGGTATAAGGAAGCCCACAAGAATCGGAATCAAGCACGCAACTTGTGCCATTCGCGCACGCAGGCCGACCAGCGGCCGTCGACGGTTGCGTTGCTGACTCGCACTGCCGTGGTAGCGGGCGCGCCCGCGACTGGTCTGCTCTACGGCGAGCAGCAAGACAACGAAACCGAGCAGACAGGCGGCGAGTTGCGCTGCCGCAACCCGGTCGCCGAGCGAGAACCAGGCGCGGTAAATACCGGTGGTAAATGTTGCCACAGCGAAATAGGCCACCGTGCCGTAATCGGCCAGGGTCTCCATCAGCGCCAAAGCCACTCCCGCGGCGATAGCCGGTCGCGCCATCGGCAAAATCACCCGCCAGAACGCCTGTCCTGGCGACAAGCCGAGCACCCTTGCCGCTTCGGCCATGCTGCCCGCCCGCTCCAGAAACGCCGTGCGCACCAGCAGATATACGTAGGGATAAAGTACGCTGGCAAACAGAACAATGGCGCCGCCGAGGCTGCGCACATCGGGGAACCAATAATCACCCTTGCTCCAGCCAAAAGTCTCGCGCAAGGCGCTTTGAATAGGCCCGACGAACTGCAGAAAATCGGTATAGGCGTACGCCAATACGTAGGCCGGCATGGCGAGTGGCAACAGCAATGCCCACTCAGCCACACGGCGACCCGGGAAATCATGCAGCGTAACGAGCCATGCCGCACCGGTGCCCATGGCGGCGACGCCGATCCCGACGCCCACGCACAGCCAAAGGGAATTCAAAACATAGTCGCCCAGCACCGTCTGGCTCAAATGTCGCCAGGTATCGCTGGTTCCACCCGTGAACAGGTTCATGCCGACCGCCAGCACCGGCAACGCCACCAGAAAGGCCAGCGCGAGTGCGGAAATGCTCAGGGGCGAGAAGGAGGAATGGACGCGCGACACTCGAAGGTGGCAGTAACTATGGCGATCAACATAAGAGGCAACGGAACAGTCAAGGTAACAGCGAACGTAGCAGCCAACGCAACAGCAGCGTGATTATAATTGAGAGTCACT
>CAZAGR010000002.1:0-30216 GCA_964484585.1 uncultured Propionivibrio sp.
CGGCTTCTGTTTAGCTACACTCATTCTGTCCCCTTGGTTGTTTCTGTGTATTCGCTTAGATCACACGATCATTGCCACCGTCAACCGGAATCTGTGCTCCGGTCGTCTTGGCAAACAGCGGACCACATAATTCTGCCGTCAGCTCTGCTACATCGCGGCTAGTGACTTCGGTTTTAAGCACGTTGTTCGTCTTGTATTCCTCCACACTCAATCCGTAATGTTTGGCGCGTGCGGCCAATACTTCTTCGGTCCACAAGCCGGTATCAAACACCGCATTCGGGTGTAGCGAATTGATGCGTATCCCGTCAGCGCCCCATTCCAGCGCAGCGACTCGTGCCAGCTGGTTGAGTGCCGCCTTTGATGCCGAGTAGGCGGCGGCTCCGGGGCCTGGCGCGGGAACATTCTTTGAGCCGATCACCACCACGCGGCCGCCGCAAGGTGCCAGCTTGAGAAACGGATGGCACTCGCGCATCAGCATCAGGTTGGCATCGAGATTGATGCGCATCACCTTCTGCCATTCTTCGGTTTTGAGTGAGTCAATACGGCATCCTCCAGGGAAGATGCCCGCATTTAGAACCAACATATCTAAGCCACCGAAGGTTTCAACGGCCTGCTCCAGTGCCTGTTTGAATTGATCTTCTGAAGTGAGATCGCATTGCAGACCGAGGAAGTTCGCACCTTTTTTCATCGAGGTGACCTTGATATCAAGATCAAGCGCCACCACTGCCGCACCGCGCGCAAGAAGTGATTCGAGACAGGCCTTGCCGATGCCTGAGGCCGCGCCTGTGACCATCGCCACTTCACCGGTGAACGGCAGCGGCTTGCCGCCTTTACGCAGCTTCGCTTGCTCCAGATCCCAATACTCGACATCGAAAATATCCTTGGCGGGCAGCGCACAATATCCACCCAATGCAGTCGCGCGCAGAATAATGTCCATGGTGTGGTCGTAAATATCGGCAACGATGCTCGCATCCTGCGCACTCTTGCCCACCGCACACATGCCTAGCTCACTATCCAGCACGACACGGGGAGCCGCATCCAGCATCGTCTTGCGCTCTTTCGCTTGCGACTCCATAGTCTGGAAATATTTTTTGTAACTCTCGACATACGCAGCCACGTCTCGCCCCAGCATTGGCAGGCGTTTGGTACGGATCACATGATCGGGTGTGGCAGGGCCTTGTTGTGCGATCGTAGCAATATCCGCACGACGCGCAAAAGAGAGGCTTTTATTATCAGCATGGCGCGCGACGATGACCGGAAAACCCGCTGCTTTGGATATGTCGGTACGCAACTTGGCTTGTTCGTGTATCAGCTCCATCCCATGCGAGGTAGCCACAGAAGAAGGCGTGACATCCCATGCGTTATGTCGTTTTAGATAATCCTCGGCACGCCCGACCAAACTGATCATCCGTTCGTAGGACTCTTTGGCATTCTGCCCGAAGGAAAAGATGCCGTGGTTCAACAGCACCATGCCGATGGTGTTGATTCCCGCCTCGGCGGCGAAGCGCTCGGCACAAAGCTTGGCAAGATCGAAGCCAGGCATAACATAGGGAATGACGACCACAGCATCGCCGTAGATTTCACGAATCCTCGCTTCGCCATCCGTTGTGTTGGTGATCGAGATAATCGCGTCAGCATGAGTGTGATCAACATACGGATAAGGCAAAATGGCATGCAGAATGGCTTCCACTGAAGGTACCGGCGCAGAAGCTCGTGTTTGGTGAGTGACCAACTGATTAACCATCTCGGGATCGGTCAGCTTGGGCAGTTTTGCCAATTTCTGTAGATGATCCAACTGAACGGGTGCGAATCCTGCCGCCTCTATGATCTCCAGATCCCAGCCGCTACCCTTAACGTAAAGTACCTTCTCTTCTTCGCCGAAAAGGTTCTTTTCAACCAGCTTGACCGATGTATTGCCGCCGCCATGCAATACCAACGATTTATCCTGCCCCAGCAGACGCGAGGTGTATACCCGCAATGACAATTCATCAGAGTAAGTCGCCGCTGTAGCATCATCCCAAAGAGTATTCAATTCTGATTTCTCCAGATTCTTTTTACTAAACAATATTGGGTTGCAATATAAATAAGTTGAATCAAGAGTGATTCACTTCAAGATTTTGCTAACGCACAAATGGTCGCAGCATTCCTCGATCTGCCATATATCTGCCGATAAACCATACCCAAAGATAAGATCTCCACCGGAGAGGCAAGCTGCGGTCAAACAAAAGATCACTTGTGAACGTTGAAATCGCCTTAAAGAGCGTCTCAGGAACCTTCTCTATAGCACCGTGCTCAGGACTGTATAAAACCTGAGATTTGTCACCATGCAATATCCTCAACAGCCGCTCAGCCGATTTTTGGCGAGAATTGATCAATGCCAAAAAAGTAGGATCGTCAGCAAACCGACCACGCTTGCCGTAGGTTTCATCAAAAGGAGCCTTCCCCGTCCGGTAATGCAGATGCTCGAATATAACATCGTCCATGTAATGAATCCGATCAAACCCAGCATGCTGAAGGCGTTTAAAGATATCAAACAAATGAAAGTCAATGAATGCACCTCGATATTCCTTCGGATAAGGCTCTACCAACAGTTCGCATGTGCGCCGTGAAAGAATTGGAAATGTGCAAAGATCTCCCTTCTTGAAGAGATCGTTGCCATAGGCTAGGTAGATTTTGTCGGGAATTTTGGCATCAAACTCAATGACTTTCTCGTCCCACCCCGGAGTTCTGATTACCATATCGTCATTAACGAGAATGATGATATCGCCTTTAGCAGCCTCATAGCAGGTGCTGTTGTAGGTGCCCATAGAGGCTCTTGGCCCAATAATACGAGTTACCTTCAGGACATCGCTATCCAAAAAATGGCTGTCAACATCATCATCGTCGACATAAAGAATGACTTCAATCTGGCCTAGCTGAGATGCTGTTTCGGCTACGCTTACAAAAAACCTTTCAACTAAAACATGCCGCCCTCGAGTTGGAAGTAAAAGTGATATTCGTGGTTTCTTAATTTGGCCCATGTTCAAAATAAGTTTAGGGTTCAATACGTTCGTGATTGTAAGCTACAACCACAACATTCCAGCAAAGCAGTCGCAATGGTGGAAATATTGCCAGTAGCAACCAATCAAGAATTTCAAGCGGCCTATATAACCAGGCCCACTTATTCCCCTCTTGCACAACCACCTTCCAAAATCTTTCCTTATTAGGATTGCGGCGCTGCGCCAAGGCCATGATGACGAAGATTATCAGCGTGGTGAACCAGAAATATCGGGTTTCTACTATTCCAAAATGTTTGTGAAATAATTTGATGTCACTCCATTTCAACGGATGCTCATCTGGTGTGCGGACATTGGTTGCCATTGAGCGATAAACATTGATGGCGGGGTTATAAGCAAGCGGATCCCATGTCACAAACATTCCGTCAGCCGCCAGGTGCGGCTTAATGCGTGTAATCGTTTCTTCGATATCCACATGGTGTAGCAGATTGCCCGAATAAATGATGTCGAATTTTGCATCCGGTGAGAGCCGCATATCTTCGGCGGATGCAACGTGTTGTTTAACGCTAACACCGTTAGCTTGCGCCAATCGTGTAGTGGCATCCAACATACCTTGCGAGAGATCAGACGATGTCACATCTGCACCCAATATCGCGAAATAGATACTGGCTTCGCCAAGACCGCAGCCGACATCCAGCAAACGCTTGCCTTTAATATTACCAAGACGCTGAGTGATATAGCGCATCTCCGGTGCCGTGCAAACCTCGTTGGATGCACGCACATCGATTTTCTCAACATCCTCACTATCGGCCCACGCATCGTGAAATTCACGCTCATTTTGGATGCGTTCGTCATGAGCCGTTTGGGCATCATCCCTCTGCTTATAACCAGCTGATTCAGCTACGCGCATAACGATTTCCTTAAAGTAAAAGTCGTTTTTAAGTTTGATTGGATCTTCTACATTCATCAAGCCAGTTTCACGCTGACGTGCAGCATCTTTTTCACTGTCTCCACGTAGATAAAAACGGGGCACGTCTAAAGGAACCATCATGCTGCCAGGATTAGGGTGCTGCCACGCAATACCGACGCCACCCTTCTCATAGTTAAATGAGAGGCCGCGAACGAAGTTATTCCAATTAAGTGGACTCGCATTATCTGGCCGATAAGCTGCACCTTGCGCCGCAATCAAAAAACGATACTTGAAACTCTCGAACTTAATTTTTTTAGCCATTTACGATCTTAATTTTTTTAACAGCATTAGCACGTGACTGAGGTCGCTCACGATCTTCGCTACGAATTTTTTCGGCTAGCGTTAGCAACTGCTCATAACTCAACGGCCAGTTTTTTTCTGGGGGAGAAGTCAGGAAAGTGCCCACTCGTTGCAATTTGGCCGCCATATAACGCATGGAAATGGTCATTTCAGGATAGCTGCCGTACATACAGCCGTCACATGCACGGGTAACTTGAGCAACCTCTTCGCGCCACACTTTGCTGCGATAAGTTTTCGGGAAATTGCTGTCATAGGCAGGGTAACTATTGCCCAGACGGTGATCACAGCATGGTGCAAATTCACCATTGGGCAGCAACGCAAAATAGAGATTGGGCGTATCGCAAACATTGTTGTTGTGACTGCGCCAAGTGATGGGCTCGTCGCGCACAAATCGTTTGATGTCATCCAAATACTGATCGCTATCAAATAACAAAAAACCTTCTTTGCGCATTCTCCTGACGCGCTCAATTACCACATCCACAACCGGCAACTCATCTTTTCTGAAGCGTAGTGTCTGGTCAAAGGTACGAAATCCACGTGGATGCGCATAATCGCTTACATGCACAGGAACTAGTGAGGTAAACCAAGAAATCGCCGACCCGAATCGAACAACATCCTCAATATCGTTCATATTTTGAGGTTGTAACACACACCCTAATGACGCAAAGCTACCTTCCTTTGGTAAATGCTTGGTGAACAGCGCCATAGCTTTGAGTGCCTGATGCCAAGATTCGCTGAAATCACCGTTGATTTTGTCCTGCATCGCAGGCTGCAAAGAATCCAACGAGATTGAAATATCCTTGCCACCCGCCTCCACAGCCCGGGCTATCTGATCTTCCGTTGCGAATCCGTTAGTCTGCATCCGCACATGGACGCCGCGTGATTCGAAAGCATAGATAATTTCCGGCAGGTCTTTACGCGCAAAAGGTTCGCCTCCGGTCAGCAGAACAATCGCCACACCCATCTTCGAAAAATTGTCAGCGATACGCTTTACCTCATCTATAGTGCATTCACGCACATCCGAGTTTGCATAAATGATGTTGCATTGCTCGCAGGTTAAGTTGCATCTCGCAGTGACATAGAACTGAACGTAAACCGGGGCATTCTGAAACAATGCCGCCTTCGCCAAGGTCATTTTCGACAAACTAGAGAACATTTATTTCTTCCTAAAAAATATTGCACGAGTAGCGTAATTCAAAACAAAGGTCACGCCATTGGTGAACAACTTTGCCCAGTATAAATTAATATGAAGCGCATCAACCAATATCCACAACACGCCCATCCCTAATCCAAGCATTGCACCGTTAGCTGAAACTGTAAGCAATACGTCCTGGCCTAACCGAAATCTACTGTCCGGAAACACGAAAGCTCGGATAAGAATGACATTAACAATAGCTCCTACACAGAAGCCCGCAGCATTCGCCCAGTATACAGAAACACCCATTGCCACGAGCGTAGCGTAAATCGCAAAATCTACGCAAAACCCACAGGCAGCAACTACAAAATAACGAAGTGGTGCTTTAAATGTTGATAGTTTCTGAGACAAGATAAAGCGGGCGTCCTTTAATTTCTTCAAATATTCGCGCAATGTACGCACCTACTACACCCATCAACAGTATTTGCACACCGCTAAACAGCACGATGGAAAGCAATACGGCGGTTAAGCCTGGTATCGGGGTATTCGTGAACAACTTCAGATACAGCATGTAAATACCACCCAAAATCCCAGCACAAATCGTCAGGAAGCCAAGACGTATAGCCAAAGTGAGCGGCTTGCTCGAAAAAGACAAAATTGCATTGGTAGCAAAAGACAACATTTTGCTTAAAGGATATTTTGTTTTGCCCGCAAAGCGCTCTGCACGATCATAATCCAAAGGAACTGATTTATAGCCCAGCCAAGGCACCATGCCACGCACGAAACGATGGCGCTCTCGCATTTGTTTGAACGCATCTACAACTTTGCGCGACATCAAGCGAAAATCCCCCGTATCAGTGGGCATATCGATTTCACACATGTAGTTCAGCAGTCGGTAAAAACCTGCTGCGGTTACTTTCTTAAAGATCGTTTCACCCGCGCGCGTGCGACGCTTCCCATAGACCACATCAAATCCAGTCAGCGCTTTCCGGTACATGTCAGCGATGAGCTCAGGAGGGTCTTGTAAATCCCCATCAATTACCGCTACGTAATCACCCAATGCCAGATCTATGCCTGCCGTGATAGCTATTTGATGTCCAAAATTCCGACTGAGCGAAATAACTTTTACATTCGAATTGTGTTCGGCAAAGCTTCGCAGATGAACTAATGTCTTATCCTCACAGCCATCATCCACAAATATCAATTCAACATTAATTTCTTGTGCCAGATCAGCCTGCAACTTCTGGAGACGTTTTACCGTTTCAGTAATTGACTCTTCTTCGTTGAATACCGGAACAACGATACTTAGCAAATTTTTTTCTCGAAGCATGCTGTAATAACTCCTTGACGTTTTAAATTTACCGCATCCGCCAAACCCAATATCCAGCCAGCGGGAACGCAAACTACAAGCAACAGACCATTCACAATATCAAGCGCTAGAGAAGGCCTGCGACTTCGCCGCTTCAGACGGTAGTAAAGATAATTGTGAGTATTCGTCAATACATTTAGCAAGCTCTGCGTGTAGCCAAAAGTGTTGTATGGCCAAGAATTCACTGTTGCCACATGTTTAAAACCGAAGCGTTGCATTAATCGCCCAAGCGAATCTGGTGTGAACTGGTGCAAATGATTTGGCACGTCGTAGTAAGTATATGCTTTGCCAAACCAGCGATACTGCCAAGATGCACCATTAGGCACAGACACGACCAATCGCCCCCCTGATGCCATTTTGTTCGACAAACCATCCAGCAATGCCAGCAAATACAGCTCGGGAATATGCTCAAGCGAGTGCCATGCCGTTGCAGCACTTATCTCTTCTAATACCTTTTGTATATTATCGATAATATCCAGCCCCAGCACTTGGCGTGAAAAGCTCACTGACTCTGGTGTTATCTCAATGCCAGTTGCGCGTTTATATTGCCACGCATTATTTAATAAAAACTTACCTGAGGCAGAGCCTATGTCAAGTAACAGATTTCTTTTTAGGCTAGCATCGAAATACGAAAGTGTTCTGGCTTTAAAACGATCAAGGCCGGTCATGCGACGCACTTCTTTTTCGGATAAATTATCGTTGATGATGAAACCCTGCTCCTTAGTGGATACTAGAACTTCATGACCACAGCTTAAGCAACCTCGATAATCCATTGTGCGATTTTCGAACTCGGTTCCGCCGCATATAAAGCAACACTCAACATTTCCATTCAACGCATTTTCTCCATTAGGCGGCACCATAATTTAACCGATAAACTTCTAGGCAGGCAGCGTGCCATCATTGACATAGCAAATGATCTAAATGAGACCATCAGCGTTCCTTTCTGTTGACGTAGTCCTTCTATTATCTCAGCAACAACAGCTTCAGGAGTCATCAATTTTTCTCCTTCAACTTCTTTCACACCGCCGCTTTTCTGGAAATTGGTTTGCATTCCACCGGGGCATACCGTCATGATTTGCACATCGTCATTTGCCACTTCTGCGCCCCAAGATTCACCTAAGGACAAGAGAGCACTGTTAGTTGCAGCATACGTCGCCATATAAGGTAGTGGTTGAAACGCAGATGAAGAACTGATTAGGACGACACGTCCAAAGTGGCGTTTTCGCATTGAACCTATGACATCCTTAGCCAAGGCGATACGCGCAAGAACATTTATTGCAAACATCTTCCGATGGTTATCAATCGAAATCTCTTGCATGCGCCCGCGCAACCCAATACCAGCACACGCATATAGTTCAGTAATATTGAATGCACCCCATTTGGAGGATGCGAGCAAGACGTCAATTTGGGCAACCTCAGCCAAATCGACAACACTGGTGGCACAATTTCCCAACTTGCAAGCAAGCTCTTCCAAAGCTGGGCCATCCTTATCAATTAGCAGAAGCCTCTCGCGTCTCGGTGAAAGATAGATTGCTAATTCACGCCCCAAACCAGAAGCGGCACCAGTTATTACCGTTTGACCTCCGGGAGATAAATCGGGGTTGATTCTGAATTTTTCTCGGTTGATAACTTCAGCAAGTGCAGCCTGTGCGGAATAACGCGGCGACCAACCCAGCGCCCTAAGCTTGTCATCTGATGCCGTTAGTGCAGGGAAGAGCATTGCTTTAAGGGAGAACGGTATCCATTTTGTGAAATGCCTTACAACAGCAGACATTAGTGACAAAGGGATACGTATCTTTTCCGGGCTGCACTGACGAAAAAAATCAGCAATCGAAATAGGCTCACCAGCGCAAAAATAAGTTTCGCCTGCTGCATTCTGATTTGTTGCGACTGTTAATATTCCACTGGCTAAATCTTCTACATGAATCACCGAAAATTCCCCAGTCCATCCCAATCTTGCAACCAATGATCCAGTAAGTGACTGTCGCGCAAAAACAGAAAAGTGACTATCCGAGCGCATAACGTCCCCGACAACCATCGCGGGACGAATGATGGAAAAAGGCAATCCAGAATACTTAACCACTTCCTCTGCACGCAACTTCGATTTACCATAATCTGATGTAGGGAACGCAGTACTTTCTTCAGTTAACGGAGCAAAACATTGATCACCTTTAGCGCGATCAATTGCTCCGATTGTCGATATGTAAACAAAGCGTGTATTGTTGGAATGAAGCTTAGCAGCATGAATGACGTGTTCAGTTAGCCCCACATTCTCCTTGCAATAATGTGAACCATTCCCGAAGCGAGCGTCGCCTGCACAATGGATAACGACATCTGCATTGGAAATGGCTTCTTGGAGAAGGCTCTTGTCCCACAAATCACCTACCCACAACTTGACGCCGAATCGAGTTAATTCAGTATCTTCGCCTCGTACCAATGCTCTGACTTCACAACCTGATTGCGTCAGTAATTTACAAACATGCCTACCAACAAAGCCTGCTGCACCAGTTACAAAATAAACTTTTGATGTTGTCACGTCATATCCAATCTCTAACAACTACACGCTTGTCATAACGCTATTTTATTCTGTAGGGACAGACATTAGTGGTGAGCTTGTCGCATCATCACCGGCCCTTCGACTAGCTAAGAGCGAACAGGAAGCTATTGGTTCGTCAAGATTAAAAGTAGTTTCCACGCAATACTTAAATAACCTGAAACCCATAAAAAATCTGATACTCCACGACCGCCAGCGGCCTAGAATAAGCTACACTTGTCTGGTAAATCCGGAATGCCGAGATCGATATTTTGGATGGTCATCAAACTCGGGTTGCCATTATTGCGAGTAACGAATAATCGGAAGCTTTTATAGGGTGCAGACTGTTTCACCTGCCACGTAAGAGCGTGATTTGATGTGTAAGCAGCGTTTTGTACGACCAACAGATCGACCCAATCATTTCCATTGCGAGCTTGCAGCTTGAAATCTTTCGGTGCGCGATCTGCACCCTCAGATTGTGGTTGAATTGTAATAGAGTTCATCTGAAGCGCGTATGGACTTGAAAACTCGACCCACTGCGTGTCGCCCGCCTTCCAATGGGCATGCCAAATATTTCCGGTTCCCTCAATTAGACCCTCTGGCCCATATCTAGGCTCAGTCGAACTTGATGCAAGATAACTCCACACAGGACTTTTGGGTTTTAGATATAAAACCCTATGCGAGCCAAACAAAAAATAATCCTTGTAGCGACACAAATGTTGGTTTACGAAATCATGAATTTCACCGATCCTCGGTTTTATGCTCCGGTGAAACGGCGTGTCTGTAGTGACGTAGGGAAGGTCCCCAAGTAGGACAAAGTCACTTTCCTTAACGAAACTTAATGCCCTATCAAAATCAATCGGCTCATCCCAACTACCACCCAACTTTGGATGAGGGATTTGAATTATTCCGTTATGTTCATATTCATAGGTAAAGTAACTCATCAACGCCCCAAGCTCATACCCTCTATCTACTCTATCCACAGAGATTGCTACATCTTTAAGACTTCGCAGTGATGAAACTTTGCTCATATCCGAATAGAGCTCTTGTAGGCCCTGCATCTCAGATTTCAAAGCATGATGCCGGCCCACTCCAAAATAGAAGGTAATTTGAGTGTACAGAGCAATGCATATTAGGACTCCAAGACATGTAATACATAAATATTTAATCCACCTGACCCCACTTTTGTAGTGCTTGCTTAAAAACCACGACACCCAGATTGTTAATCCGACAAATATTGGCGCAGCTGTCATACGAGTCAGGTGATCGCTCTTTATAGAAAACGAGAGATGAAGAACAAAAGATGCGATCGTCGATAGGGCCAAGAAAATATAAAACTCACGTCTTACAGGCAACGTGCCGCACAAACCAAGCAAATCTGCTGACTGTATATTTTCACTGGAGGGCACTATCTTTGCCTCATAAATTTTTTCCCGTGGGCGCATAACATAAGCAATAAATGCAGTACTCGCTATTACCATTAGTACCAAAAAGAAAAACGTTCCAAAATCAAACTTAAGCATTCTTGATAATAACTGCCATGCCTCTTCAGTCTTGGTGGTACCCCACGAGTAAAGACCAGCTCTATCATCACTAAACTTCTTGTCGAACAAAAAACGGAAATACTGGTTGTAAACTGCATGCCTTGCTACCCATAGCGGTAGCGAAACAACAGAAATAAAGGCGAGTATCGCATACCAGTAGTTAAGGAAGATAATCTTTAGCTCGCCATCCCCTCTGGCATAAAACCTTCGTACCAACAAATAAGCTGCATATGCGCCAAAGACAGCTACAAAAAGGAAGAACGAAACCAGACGGCTTGCAACAATAATTCCTGCAAAGGTTCCCGTTGCCACCGCCCAATTTCGCAGCCTGAACATATGCGAGGCAGCAACCATGTAATGAAGAACCAGAAGAAGGAAAAACAAAACGAGGTCAAAATGAAAGTCGCCAATATTAAGGCCTGGTCCATCTTTTCTAAATGGCGTGCTTAATGCAAGCAGTAAAAGAACCGCGATTGCACCTGCAGATTTTGTTTTGTGATACTTGTAAAAAAATAGAAACGTGGCAGCCTGCGCGATAAAAAAATAAACAAGATTAATTGAACTGACGGTGGCGCGTGATGGCCCGCCAATTAATTGAAGGAAAGTCGTTTCAAGAAATAATAAAATGCCCCATGGAGAGGTTTGAGCCATTTCCCAGAAAACACTCCAGTTGCTTTCAATATATGCATTAAAGAGCTTGTAGTTGAAAAAAATATACCAAGTGGGATCGCCATGCAAAATGTAGTCGGGTGCAATTTCTCGATTAATATAGTTAAAGAACAGCAGTCCTTGAATGAAAAATGCCAAAGAAAACAGCACGGCAATTTTAGTTAAGCTGAAGGAACGTATATTCATCAATTTCATGCGTGACATTTTCCAATCTATCCGATGGCGCAGCATTCGGTCACAGCCCAGTAATCAAAAAGATCATTTGGGAAAGGCTTCTCTTGCTCAAAAGCAATCGCCATAGCCTCGTAATTATCGTAAGCACGCCGATAAGTTGTATCCCAGTGGCATGTGTATTCTCGAAGCTTTTCTACCCAATCTACCTGAGTTATATCCAATTGCGTACAACAGGCTGATATTTTTGAACTGTCGGAGGTGCCAAGAGAGATGGTTGCTCTCCCGCATCGAAGCGCTGCGAGAACTCGCATTAAAGATAACCACTTCCAATCCTTACGTTGCGGAATATTGAGAGCAAGTCTCGCTGAGCGATTAAAGTTATCTCTTGCCCTGCGAGACACGAACGTTCCAGGGCTTGTTACTGACATTTCTGTCTCCAGTTGTTTCAGTAAGATAGATCGATATTTGGTCGCGTATCCAGTGAAAGCCAAATCTGCAGTTGGGTTATCGTCTTGGATGAGATTATCAGGAGAAATCAACTCGAGCTTTGGAAACGGTAGCGTTCGCACTGCCACTCCCGGGAACATATCATTAACATTCAGGAGTTCCGGCAAGTCACCCAGAATAAAAAAACAACGAATGTACTGTACACAATCCATCAGATTTTTTATTCGAGCAACCTGTGTTACCGGGTTCATATAATCGTTATCATTCCAAAGAGGATCGCCATGAATATAAATTTGACCCTTTATAAAATCAAGATGCTCAGTCATGATTACTGCCACTCGTTTCCCCGATGTGTGACAGAAATCTATAAGGGTTCGACTTGTGATTTCTGAAAAATTTTCGATGACAACATTCAGTGCATCAGTGCGCGGCTCTCTACCAACAGAAACAAGATAACCATTCTGCCGCATGATCATTAAAAAATATTCAATCTGGTCGCTTATGCCATGAAAAGGATGGTTGTATATCCAAAGATGAATCGATGTGTTGGTTTGGGGAATAATGGTCATTTGCGATCCCTCGCAATTTCTGTTTTGATACCTTCAACGGATTTGTTTCTATAAGCGCTATTATACTTTCCAGCAAGAAACTGACTATAGTGGAAGTGTCCCGCACTTTGCGGTAATGCATAGAAGTGATCAATGAAACGTACAATATTTAACCCATGAAAGCCCTCTTCAATCAACTCCAGCGGTTTTTTATTTTTCTTATGGGTCGCGCGTTCAGTCTGAAACTGAGCTTTATCCTCGGCAATTTTAGCCAGAATTTCTTCAATAGAATTTCCAAAAAAACAGTTACTATATTCACCGCTTTCGATTTTTGCGATTGAAAACTCACCTTCATTTTGCGGAATAGCAAAGTACTTGTCGAAAAAACGAATAATGTTCATCCCACATTCGTCCCGCTTTACCAACTGAATATCATCTACGCTTTCAAGTTGACGCTCCGCTGTCACATCACGCTTGCTGAGCAACCTCTTCATCTTTCTGGCTGCTTTTAGCATTCTGGCCGCAAAGCGATGGAGGCTTGAAAATGGCATTAAAAATCTGGAGACCCAATTTATAAACAAGCGTAAACGACTCTCATAAAACACCTCTCCAAAGTGGGCCATATAACGCCCTCCTAATGCCTTGATATTTGTTGCATAGTAAAGACTTGGCGATTCACCCCGATAATATTCAGCAAAAACCGACCAGTCATGAAGCTCAATCGGAGGGTCGCCAATCTTGGTGTGTATGAAAGCACCTCCTAGTTCGGTAACCCACCCATTGCCTGAAAAAATCCTAGTGATAGGATGCGGAACACTTTCAAAGATTCTTGGCCAATCGCGTTGCTTGACCAAACAGGAATCAAGCTCTGAGATTACTTCAGACGATGCAAGCTCCGAGCGCGGCTCTTTGCCAACGTGTTCTGTAAACAATGTCTGGACTTTCGTCCAGAACTCATCACTGAAAGCACTGCCAGAGAATTGGTTACGCGCACAGGACAAAGCATTTTCTCGCATCGCATCAAAAGCACTAGGCACCGCCAATAGCGCATTGATACGGCATGTAAGCTGGCTGACTAAGGCGTCATCAAGTGCCTTACTGCGATGATAACGATCCACCAACACCCCCGTTGCCGGATCTTTTTTCCAATTTGCCGAAAACACGCCCTCAAGAATAATGCCGTTGTGATCGTCTTTGACATATAACGAGGTGCCGACCGTATCAGAAACGACCGGAACAGTGCCCAATGCCATCGCTTGCATGATCGATACTGAATGCAATGAAAAACTTGGCAGCAAAAAAAAATGCACGTCGGACATTAGGGCATTCAATTCCTGATTGGTCAGATATTCCTGAATCCAGATAATGCTGCTACATTCCTCTGCGTGGAGGAATGCTACATCTACCCCGCGCTTGGCTAGTAGCTCATCGCTGGGACGCGTGCAGCGTAAATAGAGCTTCCCACGATGGCCAGATGCTATTAGCTCGCGCCAGAATCGCAACACAATATGTCCACCGCGATGAAAAAAATTCGCCGTATTTTGGTTGGCCGAATTTACAAACAGAAAGCGTGGAATTGTTAGAGGCCACCTTTTTTCTGGCACCTCTGTTGGTAACGAGTGTCTGCTCAGCCCGATTTTTGATGGGTACAATTTAGCGTCAATTTCGGGCGAGTCGAAAAAGTTACTGATATCGCTTAGTGTCTCCGGAATATGCGAAAATATTCCCAAACAAAGCGGATCGCCGAAGATACGCTGGTAATGCTTACGTAGCGCGTCGGGCGACATTAACTTTCCCTCTCCCTGGTGGGAGAACGGGAAAAAGATGGGTGCAAATGATTCGCAATGAAACACAAATGGCCGCATCAAACACGGGAACGGAGCCGTATGATGAAATTCAATGTCTCCCGGCAACAAGCTTGTCAGTGCAATGTTGGGAGGAAAGTACTCATCTATGTATTGCGCGGCAAGATTAGATTTGACCTTGCTATGGAGCATTTTACGTTGCGCTGAAATGGAGTTGACCACTTTCGCACGAAGCTCACTGTTTTCTCGCAAAACCTGCGACAACTCGACATTGTCCCATGCGTTGATTGTTATACTTTCTGGGCGGTTATCAAAAAGTGCGCGATACAACGGATGAAATCCATTGAGGGGAATGTAATGGCTCAGACTCCATGGAACCGCAACAGAAAAATTCTTAGGCTTATTCATTTTCATTCAAAATTAACTGATCAAAACAACAGCTGCTCCAATCGTGCCGAGGATTCCGCATTTAATAGGAAGTGACGCTCTATGTTTTGGTCACAAGTTTTAACTTAATATTTTCTAGGCTATCGCCTGTTAACAAATAAGGAGGCAGGTCGCGCTCACCTAACCTTTCCACTATTAAATTAACATGCCCAATTGCTTGTAAGGCAGCAATAAAGCGATTGCCAACCTTAACTAAATTGTACCCATTAAAGGCTTCGACCAATTCAACCTTTGTATTGGCACGCTTTCGTTTCTGTCGATGGTCTTGCAATGTTTCGGCAAATGTCTGCAAATCGATATCGCGCGTGGGATCATAAAGCCTGAAAAATAAATTCTCATAATAATCACTCTCCTCGAATTCAACATCATCGTATCTAAGCAGTGTATCCATATACTGTAATAACAATGCTACGGCTTCAACAGTTGGATTCAACCGCATGCTCTCCCACAACATAAAGAGAGTCCCTGTCATCGTCATGTCGTGGACTAAAATATTGTCCCGTGCAGTCATAACAGCGGGATAAATGTTGGCAAGACGATACCAATCCTGTTGTTGTACCCGCGCGATAATGTTGCGGCTGTGTGTTGTACATTCGACTTCGTCTACTACCTCTAAACGTTCGGCGATAATTTCCACATAACGTGCTATCAACGTATCCACGTAGGGAGAACGGGTAAAGGACGGCTCAAGCTCCCATTTAAGAATTTTCCATTGCCTGTCGTAATGTACTGAACACTCATTTTCTTGGTAGCGCCATTCATGAAGCGCAGGGTTGACCGTATTCAAATATCGGTTAAGCGTGAACTGATAACGAACGCTGAGTTTATTCTGGATAAAATCCATCCAGTGACGTATATCGGTGTTCCGCATTTCTCCCATTGACGCAGTATTGATAAACAAGTCGTACTTTTCCTTGAGTACGCAATACGAATACATTGTAGGTACAAGAATAAAGTCAAACTCAGAGAAATCTTCGTCACCTGTCGCAGCGCCCGATACCAGCAACACACGTGCATCCGGAAAGTTCTCCGTTAAGAAACAATAAGAAAATACGAGTGTTTCCGGAAGGTCAATGATTACGTGCCGTTCTGATATGCCCAAAAGCCTCAAGGTGCGTGCCAAATGACCAAGGCCTGCACCCAATTCAATTACACTTAATTTTTCATCGTCTTTACGAGTAATAGTCAAATCCAGATCAGTCCCGACAGATACCGTCTTCCCTCCCCGTTGCTGCACATATTTATTGATTTCCAGACAAATATTAACGGTACGAAGAAAGTCAGGGGTCAGAAGTCGGCCATTACGAACCACATTGTTATTCTGATATGAATGTTGTGATTCTTGAATGCTGGCAGGAAATGAAAATAAATCAATCCCACGCTGTGACTGCTCCGCCAGCAGCCAGTCCACTGCATATTGGTTCGACTCGTCGCTGGTATTCACTGAAAACATAAATGTTTTCTGTGCACCGTGGATGACATCCAATTTTGTTTTGGCAGACGTGATAAGCGAGCGCATGATTTGCGTATTATCATTTCCCCAAAAATGGTTCAACGGATGTTTCAAATAGTATTCCTCAGCTTCATATTTTGAGGAAATTTGATTGTAATATTCTCTTATCTCGACCAATTGCATAATATTTCCTGCGTGTTTAAGTGAAGGTGCTGTGCTCAATCATTTACTGAACTTTCTGGTTTATTTACATCTCCGAAATGATGACTTCAACCGTAGCATTCAAGTCCGCTAAGCCATGAAAACTCCGGGTAGCCTGAACCACAAGATGCAAAACTGCCATTCGACGTGTCACATTTATATAGCCTCCAACATCTCGCGTCTCGTCTACCCCGAAATCAAGAAAGAGATCGCCCGAATTGACCATCAATGGCAAGCGGAAATGCACTATGCGACATTCACTAGCGCCAGCAGATGATGGCTTTGCGCCCGTCCACTGGGAGTTCAGTGCATAAATGGTTACACCGTCAGTGGTCTTCAGTGCCAATCCATAACATGGATTTTGCACATTTTCGTAAAAGTTAATTTTGAAATAGACGTCTATAATCTGGCCAGAGCGGACATGCGCAACATCAGCAATTCCATCAGCGACAATTAGGTAATCGGAAATCATAGCGCGCGCCGAGGACTGATGATGCTCGTTCGAGTTATAGCTGGAGCGATTAGCACATACGTCTCCTGATGGATTTTCGCTTAAAAATCGGCGAAGTTCATCAGTTGGCGCACTATCGCTCACAACCTTGTGAATCTGCTGCTTTCGGTCATCTAATCGTGCAATAGAATTTGCCAAAAGATTGCGACCTTCCATCAAATTAATGTATTCGGCAATAACATCTTTTGGCAAACCAGCATTAACAACTTTTCCCTCTTCCAGCAGAATTGCATGTTGGCAGTGGCGCACAACCGACTCAATATCATGAGTAACAAAAACGATTGTTACCCCCTTTTTTTGAAATTCTTTGAATTTTGCGAAGCATCGTTGC
This sequence comes from uncultured Propionivibrio sp., assembly GCA_964484585.1. GTDB lineage: Bacteria > Pseudomonadota > Gammaproteobacteria > Burkholderiales > Rhodocyclaceae > JADKHX01. The sequence goes on from CAZAGR010000002.1 coordinate 17,434, forward strand.
TGAAATTCAGCATCCCCGACAGATAATGCCTCGTCAACAATTAATATATCTGGATCAACACTGATGGCCGCAGCAAAAGCTACCCGCACAAACATTCCCGAGGAATAAACTTTTACAGGCTGATCAAAGAATTCGCCGATGTCAGCAAACTTTTCTATTTCTGGTAGCTTTCTGTCGATCTCTTCGCGGCTCAGCCCCACAACCTCGGCTTGAAAAATAGAGTTTTCCCGCCCCGTGAAGTCGGGGTTAAATCCTGCACCAAGCTCAAGAAGCGCCGAAATGCGACCATTGACAATCACTTCACCGCTGGTCGGCTGCATAATGCCAGCGATTATCTGCAGGAGGGTCGATTTCCCCGATCCATTACGCCCTAAAATACCGATAGTCTGTCCGCGCGGCACCTCAAAACTTACTCCCTGAAGCGCCCAGAATTCCTGATGGTAACGTTTTGAAAATGGGTGCAGCGCTTCTTTCAATCGATCGCGTGCACTTTCAAACAGGCGATGTTTTTTGCTGACGTTCATGACAACAATAGCTGGTTCGTTGATGTTGCTCATTAGAGTACGTCCGCAAACTCTGGCTTAAGTCGCCGGAAGACGTAGGCGCCGCCAACACATAATAAAAATACGATGACCCAGAATATCAATAACTGGGACGTATCTGCCCAAACCGGGCGGTTATAGAGGAGGGCGTCTCGATAGCTCTCAACAACATGGAACATGGGGTTGAGCATCATAAGTGGCCGCCATTTTTCCGGGATCATGTCCACGCTCCACACAACCGGAGTCATCCAAAACCAAAAATTGAGTAGGGTGGCCAAAGATTGGCTGATGTCACGATGAAAGACGTTGGTCGCGGCAAGTAACCAACCCAGCCCTAAAGAGAGTACGACAGCACACAGGTAAGCATAGACGATCTGCAAGCTTGCCAAGCCTGGAATAACGCCATGGATAAATAACAGAAGAATCGTAAAAGCCAGCAGTATTAGATGCCCCACCGTAGCGACCATTATTTCAACTATCGGTAAGGTTTCAGTGGGGAACACCATTTTTTTCACCAAATGCCGGTTGGCTATTATTGTGTTGGTAGAAGCATTAAGTACTTCGTTTACGAAGTGCCATGGGAGGAAAGCTGTCATGTAGTAAAGCACAAAAGGAACATCGTTAGGCCCCTTTGCTTTGAATCCAATGGAGAAAACGATCCAGAACACAAATACAGTGGCCAACGGCTGAACGATGCTCCAGAGTATACCGCCACCGGTTCCAATATAGCGACTCTGGAAACTACGAACGGCAAGGCTAAAAACCACTCGGCGATAAGCAATCAGCTTCCCAACAAATTTTTTTATGGCTTGCACTGTTTCCTCTATCGACCTTTATCCTTGAACTTGGGCCGTATCTGCATGGCTTTGCCGGAAATGTTAAACATAATCTAACCTTACATTATCGGTATTCGGCCAGCCTTTTTGCTTGATGGAATACAAGCATAACAGGGACAAAGTGCAAGCATCTTCAAGCTTCCCAGAACCTATGAGTTCAGCAATTTCGCAAGGGTCAAAAAATGCGAGTTCGCCATGGCCAAGCTCATGGTTAACAAAACCAAATACATGATTTGTATCCAGCGTTGCGTAGTAGAGATTGATTCTGGCTTTAATCAAACCAGCTTCAGGTGTTATTGATCCAAGTATCTGAAGATTATTGGCCTTTAATTCAAATCCAGTTTCCTCGCGAAATTCTCGTATAGCAGCTTGTTCGGGCGACTCATCCAAATCGATGAAACCTTTAGGGGCTTCCCATGACCATCTTCCCATCGGATGTCGAAACACATTTATCAGTCCAAAATTTCCATCCCTGACTGGCAACACGCTTACACCTGTCACTAGCTTTTCAGATATACACTTGGGCGAAACATTCAGGTACTCCAAGACCTCGCGCCCATCTGTATCACTAATATGGTCAAGAAAAACAGAATAAACCGTATTTTCACAAACAAGGCGGTGGGAATTGATCCTTATCGGGACAACTTCCGCACATGCCTCTTGCTTGTTTAAGCTCTGCTCTGTAACCATGCCAGGAGGTAAACCAAGGTTAAGTAATGCCTATTCAGTACAAGCGCAGTTTTAAACGTTGCCGTATTGAGTGTTTTTGATCATGGTGTAACCCTTGATCAATTCAGCTATGCCCGCATCAAGCGACATTGAGGTCTTGAATCCTGTTGCCTCAATCTTTGCGTTCGACACGATGTAGTTGCGTTGATCGGGATCTTTTCCAATAGGTGCATCAAGGAAGACAAAGTCCGGGACTTGCTTTTGGATGGTCTCGCAGAGTTCTTTCTTCGACACGTTGGCTTCGGAAAGTCCGACGTTGTAAATCTGCCCCTTCATTTTGTCGAAGTTAACGATAGCGTGTTGGAATGCACGCGAAACATCACGTACATGCACATAGTTGCGCTTGAAGTAACCTTCAAACAGAACAACGAATCGATCATTAACTGCACGGTAGGTAAAGTCATTCACGAGCAGATCGATCCGCATGCGTGGAGACATGCCGAATACGGTAGCAAGACGAAAGCTAATTACATTTTCCCGTTGCATCAATTCCTTTTCGATACCTACCTTTTCAATGGCGTATTGGGAAATAGGACGCAGAGGGGACTCTTCAGTACAAAAGTTGTTTTCATCACCCGTGCCGTAGGCGCTATTGGTGGTCGGCATCAGCACGATCTGTTCTTTGGAGAGCAACTTGATCATCAGCGAGATCGCATCATGGTTGATCGTCGTTGCACCGACGGGGTCGAGGTTACACAAAGGTGCTCCGACCAATGCCGCCAGTGGAATAACGATGTCTGCTTTTTTCAGCAGCGGTGCCATCACGCTTTCGATGCGAATATCGCCTTTTTTGACTGAGAAATCAGGATTGTTACAAACGTGATTCAAGCTGGTCTGCTTGAACATGAAATTGTCCAGTACCGTCACTTTGTGGCCTGCTGCAAGCAGATCGGGGACCATCGTGGAACCGAGGTAGCCGGCACCGCCGGTGACGAGGATGTTGTAGCTCATTTCATTTCCTTTTCTGTATATAAATAATCATTCGCCAAACATTGCCACTTCAACACATTCACAAAGTGTATGTGCCAATACGATGTGCAGTTCCTGGATGGTGCTTGTGGCTATTCCAGGAGCAATGATGCAATAGTCGGCCAGCGCTTTTGCCTGACCACCATCGCGCCCACAAAAAACGATACTCGGCACGCCCATAGTGCGGCATTGCTCCAGCGCTTTAAGAATATTCGGGGACTGCCCTGAAGTGGTTATGCCAAGGAATGCATCCTTTGCCGTTGCCTTGCCGGCAAGTTGCCGTAAAAACACCATGTCATAGCCGTAATCGTTGGCGATGGCGGTAAGCATGGAACTATCCACCGTAAGGGCTTCAGCTGGCAGTGGTGCTCTGTCGCGCGCTAGCTTGCTGACGAATTCGGCGGCCAAATGCTGCGCGTCAGCAGCTGAACCTCCGTTGCCGGCGATGTAGATGCGTCCGCCCTTTTTGTATTGGTTGATTACAGCTTCTACCGCCTTGGAAAATTGATCGAGGCACTTTTCGTCAGCAAGCAACTGAGTCTTTGCTTGCATGGATGCTTCCAGGTTTTTCTTCAGTCGTGCGATCGTGTTCAACAGTTCCCCCTTATTACAGCACTAGCAGTGAGGGTGCGCGATGGTAGTCGTCGGGCACGCCAATATCGATGAAGGTACCAGGGAACTCGATACCCAACAGACGTTGGCCAGAAATCATGGCAGCCGGGAAAATGTCGTCTTCCAGAGAAATCTTGTCGCCTGGCGCAAATTTTTCACTAAGTAAAGCGCGTGGGTTAACCCAATATACGCCGCCGTTTGCCAATCTACCTGACCGTCCTGTGCCCGAATTGAGCGAGATAATTTGTCCATGTGGTGAAATATCCAATCCCATGTACCTTCCCTCTTCATTGGTACGAAACAAAGAGAAACACCAGTCCGCATCGTTTTCCGAAGAAAACTCTGCCAATTTCTTCAAATCCACAGCAAAATAAGTGTCGCCGTTCAGCAGTAAAAATGGTTCATTCTTGCCAAGCTTCTCGGCGGCCAACAAAAGACCGCCACCCGTGCCCAAGGGGGTCGTCTCCACGACATAGTCAAGCTCAGCACCTTTATACTTATTGCCGAAATGATCAACGATAACCTCATGCCGATAACCAACGGACAGCATGAAATGGCTGACCCCTTGCTTGATCCAATAGTCGAGCTGATGTTCGAGAAACGGACGTCCGCTGATCGGTGCCATCGGCTTCGGTAAGTCGGGTACGACACTGCGCAGACGCGTACCCAAACCCCCGGCAAGGATAACGGCTGATATCATTGCATTACCGCCAGCCCCGCCGCTCGATTTCAGCAATCATTTTGTTGGCTGCGGCAATAAGTGCTGGTACAAAAGCATGGCCGGTTTGCAGCGCGCTGGTAAGTATGACCGGGTCTTCAACGTATTCGTGGATCATCTGGTTTCTGAGGTTGCGCATGGTCATCCATTCGTCAGCAGACTGGAGCAACTCCAATCGTTCCGCCCGATCAAGATTGTCGATGGTGGCGGACGTTTTTTCACCCAAGGCATCCAAGAGCAAGGGCAATAGTTTGTCGCCCACTGTGTCTTGCAGGCGGCCAAACCTACCGACAAAGGCTTCCACACGTTCTGCCAGGTAGTGGTCTGCTTCAAGCCGGTTTGCGTGCTCCAAGGTGAACATGCTTTCAAACAAGCGCTGGTCTGTGGTGGTGAGGTGCTGGCACTCTTTGCGCACGACCCCGAGCCAAAAATTGCAGGCGCAGTACGATCTTGGGTTCCAGTGTCATAGCAATTGCCCTTCCTGAAATGCAATATCGTGGATAGGCAAGCGCATGAGGTTGGGTGCACTAAGTAGCACATCCACTTTGCGACCATTCATGGCGCGCGACACCAGCCCAGATAACTGTGCGGCCATGAGCGCAGGATTATCCACAGATTCCGTTAGTTCGAGCATTAGGTCAAGGTCTCCCCCGTGCGCAGTGTCATCAAGCCTTGAGCCGAAAACCCGCACGCGAGTTTGGCTTCCCGCCACTTGGTGGGCGAGCTGGCGAATAGCCTGGATTTGATGGTTAGTCAGGCGCATGGATTTTTATTTCACTGGGGAAACGAGTCAGTGTGCGACGATGTCGGCATATCCCATGTTCATTCCGGTTTAATTCTATACGCATCGGCACAGAAGTTGAGCAGTCGTTGGAAATACTCGAATAATTCCGGTGTGGCTTTGAGTGTTTCAGCAAAAAATTGTGTGAGACGATCAGGATTTTCCTCATACTCATGATTAACCGCATTTCTTAGTTCGCGGATAAGTTTCCAGCGTTCGGCTGTTTCGATTAACCCCAGCTTTTCCATGAAAGCGAGGATCGAGCCAAATCGTTCCACTTCGACTTCTTCTTCGATAGCGACGGCTCGCATCGTCTTGCCAAGATGCTCTTGAAACTCGCTGAAACGAACACGAAAAGCGGCGAGCGACTCATGTTGCTCCAAGCTTAGTGCCTGCCAGTTTGTAATAGGTAAGATATGCTGGACTCGTTGTGCGGAATAATCCAAGTATTCACACATTCGCTTTAAATGGCTGAGCTGCTTGGCAATCAGGCGTAAATGATCGGTCACAATTGGATTCCTTGAGCCTTTGCCAAGTTGTAGATTGGCTTGTCTTGACCGGGTTCTTTTACTACTAGGTCAACTGGCAAATCCAAGCTGTCCTCAAGCGCAATCTTGCAACGCAATGTCGACATCAAGGTGTCTCGACGTGAGGACTCAACATACAAATCGACGTCGCCACCACGCTTGAAATCATCGGCACGCGACCCAAAGAGCCACACTGACGCATCGGCTCCAAAATTTTGGCGTGCCACTTGGCGGATAATTTCAATTTGTGCAGCAGTTAGTCTCATTTGGATTGGCTCCCAAGTATCGAGAATGGCATTTTAAAGCATTTAGCAGGAGGTAGCGAAAACATAAGGGAATCACACAGCATTCACAATTGCGCAGATCTCATCTACTTCTGCATCCGTCAAGTCAGGGAAATTGCCAATGTAGAAACCGTAGAAATGAACGTGCTCCGTTTCAGGAAACTCGAGATGGTGTCCATCCGGCACGATGCCTTTCAGGTAAGGTTGGCGAATCTGATTTCCGCCGCCTGCACTGCCTCTTCGGAACTCGACACCCGCCTCGCGTAATTTTTGCATGAGGCGTTGCACCAGAACATTATCCGGTTTTTTCAAAATGAGATTGAAGGCGTAGTTGCTGGAGCCTTCCAACTTAAAGTCGGTGCGGTATTTTGACGAATCAATTTGCCGCAAGAAACGAAGCAGGTTTTCAGTACGGCGATTTACAATTTTATCCAGGCGTTTGAGCTGGCTGCGCCCCATGATGCCGCCAATCTCGGTGTTGCGGGTATTGTAGGCAGCGAAGGCAAAGATGAAATCCGGATTCAACTCTGGATATTCTGCCTGATAAGCCTCCTTCACAGCCGGATCATTGGCTTCTCGAACCATGCCATGTGAACGCAGCATACGAACCTGCTGATATACCTCTGGATCATTGGTGCAGACCATGCCACCCTCAATGGTGCTCATGTGGTGAGCATAGTAATAGGAAAAGTTCGATATCCACCCAATACTACCCAGCCGCTTGCCGTTGTGCGTAGCCCCGTGAGATTCGCAGACATCTTCGATCAACGGGATATTGCGGCGTTTCAGTTCATCAATCAGCTCGTCAGTCAGCCCGTTGAAACCTTGCACGTGGGTGAGGAATACAGCCCTCGTTTTATCGGTGATCTTGCTCAAAATCTGGGCAGGGGCCATCGCCAGGGTACGTGGGTCAATATCTGCAAACACCGGAGTGAAGCCGTTTTGCAGTACCGATGCGACATCGGATACCCATGCCAGAGGTGGAGTAATAACTTCCCCCCCTTCCGGGTGGCGAATCTTGAGAATCGCCATGGTCAGCAGGTTCGCTGATGCGCCTGAGTTAATAAATACGCTGTATTTAACGCCCAGCCATTCAGACCATTCAGCTTCAAAGGCACGTACGTTGGCACCATGGGTCAGGATCGGATCGTCCTGCTTCAAATGCTCAATCACTGCATCAAGATCTTCACGCAGAATGTTGTTACGCATTAGAGGAAATTTCATCTTGCTTTTTACCAAAATTAATCAGAAAGTGATTGAATAAATGTCATCACGCTACGTAGCACAACTTCAGGGCCAATTCCTACCTGCTCGTGCAACTCTGTGCGCGAGCCGAGTTCGAAGCGGTAACCGCCCTCAACGCCGACATTCAGCATGCGCGCAGCCAGTCCACGTCGGGCAATGAATTCAAAGAGCATGGCATCAACGCCACCGCGTCCACGGAAGCCTTCTTCAAGCGTAACGATGCCCGTGTAGGATGAGAGCACCGCTTGAAGCTGGTCTGCAGCAAAATGGGAAATATCAAAGAGGTCTATGACCCCGACCGGATGTCCAGCAGCGGCAAGGCTTTCGGCCACTTTGAAGGCGGTATGCAGCATGTAGCCCGTCGCTACCAGACAGACTTCATTGCCTCGACGATGAATATGAAAGCCGACATCCAGGTCGGGCGCGCCGTTCGTATAAACCACTGGTAATATCTGAGCATCAAAGCGCAGGTATTTTGGCCCTTTGGTGCTCACGCACCGATCAAAGAGGACTCCGGCGCTGACATGATCCGATGGAGAGAGCACCCGAAAATTGGGCAGGGCGCGCATCAATGTAAGATCTTCGTAACATTGGTGAGTCGGCCCAGACACCACGTAGCTAAAACCGGCGCCCACGCCAATCAAATTGACGTTCATTGGCCGCACTTCGGAGAGCAGCGCCAAACTGACCCGAATTTGCTCATAGCAACGCATGGTAATGAAGGGCGCAATGGCGTAGGCAAAGACGGTGTAACCTTCCAGTGCCAAACCCGCTGAAACGTTGATCAGATTTTGCTCGGCGATCCCGACGTTGATGAAGCGTTCCGGAAAATCGGCTCGTATCTTGTCAAGGACTGGGGATCCGAAATCTGCGCTGATGAAGAAAATCTTAGGGTCGTCCGCCATTGCTCGCCAGATACGTTCGAGCAAGACATCGCGCATGGCTAAAGGTTTGGCGCTCATGGATTTTGCTCCAACAGGCGGTCAATCAGTTCTGGTTTAGGGTTAATGATGTGTGAAAGCGGGGCATTCTCCAAACCAGGTACACCGTGCCCTTTCAAGGTTCTGGCTATCAGCGCCTTGGGCTTGCCTGCACTGTTTGCTTTCATTTTCAGTAGAACTGACTGTACGGCTACTACATCATGCCCGTCGACCTCAAGGCAGTCCCAGCCAAAGGCTGACAAGCGTGCAGAGAGCGATCCGTGGCTAACGATGTCATCGGTATAGCCGAGCATGCTGATGCGGTTATCATCGACAATCAGATGCAAATTGTCGAGCCTATGTTGCGAAGCAAACATGATCGCTTCCCAGTTTGCGCCTTCATGTAGTTCGCCATCCCCCGCCACGACAAACACACTTCGATCACTGCCTTTGCGTTTTAAGCCCAAGGCCATTCCCGTCGCCACACCAACGCCATGCCCAAGGGAGCCATTGACAGTTTCATAACCGGGAATGACTGGATCCGGTATGCCGCCAAGAAAACCGCCCGTTTGGCAAACCCGCTGTAATTCCTCCAAAGGGAAGTAGCCCAAATCTGCCAAAATCGGATACATGCAGATCGAACCATGCCCCTTGCTGATAATGCAACGGTCACGGGACTCGGCAAGCGGTTGGGCTGCGTCGAATCGCAGCACACCGCCGTAGTAAAGGGCAACAAATATTTCGATTGCAGACAACGATGATGCAAGGCGGGTTTCGGGAGCGCGGCGATGTACCGCCAGAGTCTCTCGCCATACCCAATGCGCTTTTTTGCGTAAATCGATAGTGCTAATGTTCACGAACAGGTCTCCGTAATTACTGCATTGTCGAGATACCACTGATAGGTACTTTTAAGACCCTCTTCAAAATCCACCGCCGGTAGCCAGCCAAAAGCACGAAGCCGATTGCTGTCGAGTAATTTCCTCGGCGCACCATCCGGCTTGCTGGTATCCCATTCGATGGTACCGGAGTAACCAACCACGCGAGCAATGGTTTCTGCCAGCTCTCGAATGGAAAAGTCCCTCCCTGTTCCCAAATTCAGTGGCAGTGAGAGCGCTGTTGTATCCCTCGTCAACAGGGCAATGCAGGCGTCGGCAATGTCATCAGTATGAATAAACTCACGGCGCGGAGTGCCGCTTCCCCAAAGCGTCAGGCTCTGCGCGCCACTTCGCCGAGCCTCATGGAAGCGCCGAATCAGGGACGAGAGAACGTGGCCTGACTTTGGGTCAAAGTTGTCGTTAGGTCCAAAAGCACTATTTGGAATCACTGGAATGAAGCGTTGCTCGCCATATTGCTGATTGTAGGCAAGGCACATTTGCATGCCGGCCAGTTTTGAAATTGCATAGGCCAGGCTTGTTGGCTCAGGATGCCCCGACAGCAGCGCCGCCTCCGCCATGGGTTGGGCGCATTCGCGCGGATACATGCAAGAGGAAGCAAATAAGATCAGTTTGCGTACGCCGGAGCGATGAGCCGCCTTGAGCACATTCAATTGAATCGCCAAGTTGGCGTTCATAAAGTCAGCCGGGTAGGTCTGATTCTCGACAATCCCGCCAACCCTCCCAGCGGCGAGAACCACATATTCCGGCGCATGATCTTCAAAAAAACGATCTACTGCTATCGAATCTGTCAGTTCCAACTCGGAATGACGAGCCAGAAGCAAATTAGAAAATCCGCTGCTTTTCAAGCGACGAACGAGCGCTGAGCCGATCAAGCCTGTGTGTCCGGCAACGAAAATTTTGTCTGCTTTATTCATCAATCACAGACCGTTGGGTTGATACAGAACAACCCGACTGCCGGAGTCCTCAAAATTGAAATCCACATGCACCAAATCCTTAAGTCGTTCCCGGATCGCAGCATGTCTCTCGGGCTTCGCGAAAAGAAGCATGAATCCGCCACCACCGGCACCAAGAATTTTCCCGCCAATAGCTCCGGCACTTATTGCTTCATCGTAAATATGATCAATTTCCGGAGTTGAAACCCGGTCAGAAAGGCTGCGCTTATACTTCCAGCTCAGGTCCAGCAATTTTCCGAATTCATCAATAGATACACTGCTATCAGCAAGAATGGCGATAGCCTCATCAACCATTTCCCTCATGCACTTTAATTCTGTTTCGCGATTTTTAAGGTTGTCTATTTTGGATTTTGCGATCTCGTCAGCGATGCGAGAAAATCCGGTAAAGCACAACATCAAATGGTCACGAAGTTCTTCTCGCCGGTAGCCAAGCAGGATGATTGGCGACACATCAAAAGAATCGTCGCGATGAAAGTTGATGCGGTTAAATCCACCATATGCCGCTGAAATCTGATCTTGAGAACCGACGTTCTCACCAATCAGATTTTGTTCAATGTGTAGCGCGTCCTTCGCCACCGTGTCTTGGCTAGCCATTTGCCCACGAAGGCCATACAACGCATGCACCAAACCAACGGTAAACGCTGAACTGGAGCCCAAGCCGGAACGCGCCGGTAGATCTCCGTCATGGTGAATCTCCAGTCCTTCAACCACATTGGCCCAATTAAGCACCGCGCGCACTGAGGGATGTTGAATTTCATCGTTATGACGCACATTCTCGATATGCGAGTAAACGATGCGATGCTTGTGGTCAAAAAATGGTGGCAAACGGCGACAGGTTATATAGCAGTATTTATCGATTGTGGTTGCCAATACGGCTCCGCCATGTTCGCGATACCATCCGGGATAGTCTGTACCACCGCCAAAAAAAGAAATTCTAAACGGGGTTCGAGTAATAATCATGCTCGCGCTAATCCCCCAGAATTTTTCGGTTGAGGTGGATGCTGGCCATGTCTTCGATGTTCTTTCTTTCGACAGTGCCAAATTTTTGCCCAACAAGATTCAGATAAGCCGGGTTAGTGAAGTATTTTTGCCAAGCTTCATCGCGGAACCTTAATACATCTGCTGAACTCACGTACTTGGTTGGCAAGGGCTGGCTTTCATACGAAAGAAATGCGTATCCCTCATATGAGTCAGGCAACGCCCATCCGTTTTTCTTGGCGGTGTAGTACATGGGGCTGCCTGGCAATGCCTGACAGGGGTACATGTTTGCCATTTCCGTATTCAACTCCAATGCAAGATCCAGTGTCTCTTGCATTGTTTCCATGGTGTCTTCGGGGAACCCGAAGATGTAGTTGCTGATAATGTTGATATCAGCATCGTTGATGGTCTTGCAGACCTCTCGGATATTGACTTCCTGGAACGACCCCTTTGAAACTTCCTGGCGTACCAGTTGATTTCCTGCTTCGACGCCAAGTGCCAGCCAATTCACGCCGGCCCGCTTGAAGAGATCGAGTGCGTCACGCCGAACCGTATCCACACGGGAATACGTCCACATGTTAAAGCCAAAATCCTGATCGATGGCTTGCTGAAGAACCGGGATGTAATACTTGCGGTTCAGGAAGAACATCTCGTCGCTTATTCGAAGGGTTTTGACGCCGAGGTCAGCTAACTTCCTCATTTCCCTGCCGACCCAGGCCGGACTCCAAAATCGCATCCCTTTGGAATCTGCTGCGTTGATTCCATCACTGCTATCAACACGGTTCACGATGTTAATCATGCAAAAGTCGCAGCCAAATGAGCATCCGAGGGATGTATAAATGGCAGCAAAAGGTGTACGTTTTTCGTGGCTGAATTCAGCGTGCCAGAAATGTGCGCGATAGAGATCCAAGGGCTTTTCACGATAGGGGAGAAGATCCCATGCATAGCCCGGGAGATCTTCATCCATCCGGTCTTGCGGTACCACTGACTGAGGAGGATTAAGCGTTGGAATCGAAAAACCTGCCGGCTCTCGCTTTTTGTAGCCGATGCCCTTGATGCTGGATAAGTCATCTTCAAGGTTGCTCTTCAAAAGGTTATGCAGTGCATAAACACCCTCATTGAGCAGTACGATATCGACACAATCGTGTGACAACACCTCCATCGGCAGAGCACTGGTATGCGAACCGACAAAGCAAACCTTGGTATTTAGTTGAGATTCTTTGATCGCTTTGGCGAGCGCCAAGGCACCAATCATGCTGGTTGTTCCCGAATTCGGATTCTGTCCGTAGACAACCAGTGCGACTAACCGCGGCTTGAGTGTCTCGATTCGAGCCAGCGATTGGTCAAGCGTCAACCTTTCAGCATCGCAATCAAGGATGCCAACTTCAAACCCTTTTGATCGACAGGACTCTGCGAGCAAGAGCGCCCATGTTGGTGGCTCGATGGCTGAGTAGACCTTGGCTAGCCCTTGATAGGCTTTTACTGATGAGTCGGGATTTACGTATAATGCGTCCATCAAATTCAGCAATGTGATCCTTTCGTAAAACACAATTCATAAATCGCATCTCCTGAAAAAGAGACTTGGTTATGGAAGATCACAGAACGGGGTTGCTTGGTACTAAAGTCAGCTACCGCACCCTGTACGTTTGTTTCTTAGCCAGAGCTGTCACTTGCCAAACAAGTTGTATCTACACCAATCGCAACCTTTTTGAGCTTATTTTTCAACCCGCATCCTCCAGTAAAAACCCCCGCTACAAACGCTCAGATATCGATCTGTAACGTCCAAATTCGGG
>CAZAGR010000003.1:0-27992 GCA_964484585.1 uncultured Propionivibrio sp.
CTATATGAGCGAAGTCGAACTGCAGACAACGAGTTCGAACGCGTTGCTAAAGGGTATAGTGAATCCAGTTGATCGCGTACTGGCCTCGCAAGATTACTTTGATCTTGCTGCATCCTGGCCGGTTACCAAGAAGCTGACGATAAGCGGTGGCATCAACAACGTGTTGGACAAAGATCCACCGATCACAGCTCAATTGGCAACAGGTGGCGGTAATGGCAACACCTACCCGAGCGTGTATGACGCACTCGGTCGTAAAGTGTTCATGAACGCAACGTACAAGTTCTAATTTGCTGGTCTTAATGTAACGGGAAACGGCGAGCTTCGGCTCGCCGTTTTTTTTTCGCATAATTCACAGAATGAACGCCGCCATGGAGTGAGGAGCGCCGTCTCGCCATCCGCTACGGCGAGGAGTGCGTCTTTTGCGCCACCGCCTTGTAGCGCAGTAGTCTCACCAGCGCCGACTATCTTGTTGCGCCGATGATTGAGAACAGGCGCGACTAAAGCTCGAAGCCCGCAGTAATGCCGGAAAATTCATTCAAGCCAGCAGCCATTGCTGTTAGCAGCACGCGCTCGGCTTCACTCAGCAGCGGGTTCCAGATATCGAAAATTAGTATTACGCGCAGTTTGTCGCTGTCGTTCCATGCTTCGTGCTCGATGGTATCGTCAAACACCCACGCCTTGCCCGGCACCCATTCGCGCACTTCGTTACCGACGCGGAACCCACAGGATTCCGGAATAATCAGGGGAACATGCGTCACCAGGCGCACGTTTGACGAACCTGTGTGGGGAGGAATCCGTGTCCGTGGCTTTAGCAGCGAAAACATCGCCGCCGGTGTCCGCCCGGGCTGCACGGGTTGCGGTGCTGTTGCCAGTAAATCCATTGTCGCACGGCATTTTGCAGCGTTTTCAGGCATCCGTTCGCCCGTTTTGAACAGATGAAACGCACTCCATTGTGGTGAATTGTTGAGCTCCGCCCACTGGTTCAATGGCACATCGTCCGGATAGGTTATGTAGGGCGTGAAACCTTCGTCGGCTTTCAGTACATTTAGAAACTCGTCTCGAATTGTGTCGGTCGCGGCTTCGAATGCATCCAGCCAGGGAAAATCCTCGCGCTTGAAGAACTCGATGGCCGGCAGCCCCGGGTAATAGTGCAGTAGTGGTATGGAATCGAAACGCCTCTTTCGTCCGACCATGATGTCGACCGAATCACGGAATCGCTTGAGCTTTTCACCTGCAAGCTCCTTGTAGTGTGGCTCAAGATAGGCATCCAGGAATGCAGCGCACTCCTGGTTGTATTTGTCTTGAAAGGCCATTGCGTGAGTGACCGCGGGCCGCAAATCGGGATTCAACTGCTCAAGTGGCGGAGCAACAACAGCGGCTGCACCGTAGGCCTGGGCTGCGAGATGCGTCTTGCCTTGCCGTTCAAACAGATTGCCGCGCAGGATTAATCCCAGCAGATCGCTGGCGTCGATAGTTAGTGCGCCTTTTATGGCGGCTTCTTCCCCGTCCTCGTCATTAAGCCCTCGACACGCCAGCGAGAGGTTGATCCATTGCTGAGCATCGCTGCCATCCGTGTCTATGACGCGCCGAAATGCCCTGTGCGCTGACTGCGCATCACCCGTGCGAAAGGCGTGCTGTCCAAGCATGGTCAGGGTTCGTGCATGATTGGGGTCGATAGCCAATATACGACCCCACAAACTTAGCGCCTCCTGTTCGTGCGCCGAGCGAACTGCGCGAATCGCTTCCGCTTCTAGCGCGGCAATTTCCGTGACTGCATTATTGTCTTGCATATCATCCTATATCGCAGGCAATGCTTGGTGGTTATGAACTTGCTAAATCGACCAGTCCTCACCGCTCTGATGATCACCGACGGTTTTAAGCAAAGCGCTCACCAAAGTGCGTTCATCGTCGGTCAATTCTGGCCGCCAAATTTCGAATAGCAAAATTACTCGCGTTTCGGAACTCAAATTCCATGCTTCGTGTTCCATTGTGTCGTCAAATACCCAGGCCTTGCCCTCGACCCATTCGCGTGTGTCGTTGCCCACACGAAAACCACAGCCAGACGGCACTATCAATGGCAAATGAACGATCAATCGGGTATTGAACCATCCGTGATGGGGCGGTATCTTTGCGCCGGGCCGTAGCAATGAAAACAGGACGGATGGCGATCGACCGGGGACGGACGCCAAGGGCACCTTGCTCATCGCAGCCATTGTCTTAGGGCACCGTGCCGCATTGGCATCTACAACTTCCCCGTCTTTATAAAGAAAGAATGCGCTCCATGCCGGGTTATCGACCATGCCATTTCGGGTCAAGGCGGGACGCTTCGGATCACTCTGGACATAAGGTGTGAAACTGGAGTCATCCCGCAATATCTGCTCCAATTCCTGCCTGATGTCGGCCGTAGCGGATTCAAGGTCGGCCAGCCATGGAAAAGTGCTAGGCGCGTAAAACTGAATTTGCGGTAGTTCGGGGAAATAGTAGTAGCGCGGATTCTGAAAATGGACCGTTTTCTTCCCCGACAAAATGTCGAGAGACTGCGTAAATCGACTTGACTGTGCATTGTCAGTTAATCCGGCTTTCGCAATAGTGTCGGCAAACTTGGACTCGATCTGCCGGACATAGTGCTCTACCATGGAACGAGCGCGCGCCACTTCGTTTTGCAGTTCAACCGCCATAAGCTTTTCTGCGGGAGCGCATTTGAGTACAGCCTGATAATAGGACGCTGCCGCACGATCGTCGCCAGCGGCACGAAAGTGATCCGCCTTGAAGATGAGCGCTGGCACGCTGCGTGGTTCCAAGCCCAGCGCCGCATCTATGGCCGTGAGCGCGGCGGTATGATCGCCAAGAAAGCGGCGTGCAATCGCCAAACCCAGATACGCAGACGCATCAGCTTGACCAGCCTCGACGATTTTCTCAAATGACGTTCGTGCATCGTTCGCATCGCCGCGGCGCAGGGCCGCAATGGCGTTTTCGGCAAGCAATCTTGCATCAACGTGAGAGTTCTTCATGGTGCCAGTGAGTTTGATCTTGTAATAGACTTCGCAGTTCGAGTTGCAGCAAGACTTGTCAGCCGTGATTTTAGTGGAGCCGCCCGCAAGTTAGCTTATGAAAAATACAAACAGCCTTTCTATCGCCGCACTTGCCTTACTCATTGCCTTATTCCCGAAATTTGCCGGCGCTGCAGATGATATGCACGATGCCTTGCTTCGCTGTGCAGATGTCGCCGCTGCGACAGCGCGCCTCGAGTGCTTTGATCGCACGGTTGCTGAAATCAAGAAATCACGCGATTCCGTTGCTTCCCGAAAAGATGGCAGTGATACAACCTTTAAAAGATGGTTCGGACTTACCAAACCGGTCACCGAACCGGCCGATTTCGGCAAGCCTCCGCCAGAGACTTCTGAAAAAGTCATTACCAGCATTGAAAGTAAAGTGGTCGAGGCGACATTGAGCCTGACCGGGCGCTTGATTGTCATTCTCGAAAACGGCCAAGTGTGGAAACAGATTGATGGAGATACCAGCGTTATCCGTTTCCTCGATGAAGATCCGCTCACGCATGTAAGCATAGAACGAGGCGCACTCGGCAGCTATATGATGGACATCAAGGGACGCCCCTCTGCTGTTAAAGTTCGTCGCATCAAATAATCGTCGGCCGACGCTCCGGTAGCGCCGACTTTTCACATCTGCTTGAATTGATACGCGAAGCTGCGGCTGACTTCGACGCGTTCATTGCAGCCTTTGAGGCGGATCATAAAGTGCCCGAGCACGTTACGGGAAAAAGGGGTCAGACCCGTTAAAATACATTCGCTTAATTGACGATAGCAATGTTTTCGTGCATGATGAGCTTTTGCAAATGGCATCGGAGGGCGTATGCGAACCACGCTGAATCTGGATCAAGCGCTGCTTGAACATGCTAAACAACGGGCATTGGCCGATAGGGTGTCATTAACGAGACTGGTTGAAGATGCCTTGAGAGCGGTTTTGGCGCAACCTCGAAAGCGTGACGAAACAATCCGCTTGGTAACCGCGGCGGGTGTTGGTGTCAAGCATGGCGTTGATTTGGATAGCGGTGCGTCGTTGCGCGACATCATGGAAGATGCGCGATGATTTTGATGGATGTCAATGTCCTCGTTTATGCGCACCGAGAAGACACGAAAGACCACGGGGTTTATCGGGATTGGCTCGAGGGCGTCTTGAATTCCAACGTGGCCTATGGCGTTTCGGATTTGATATTGAGTGGTTTTGTCCGTGTTGCAACGCACCCGAAAGTTTTTGAGCAGCCAAGTACGCTTGATGTCGCGCTAGCGTTTGCGCAACAGGTACGAGTCGCAGCAAACGCAGTTGTCTTGTCGCCGGGACGTTCGCACTGGGAATTGTTCTTGCAGTGCTCGCAGCAGATTGATGCGCGCGGAAATGATATCCCGGATGCCTATCATGCGGCGCTGGCAATGGAGTGGGATTGCGATTGGGTGACCACCGACAAGGGCTTCCGTCGATTCAAAGGTTTGCGTGTGCGCCATCCGCTCAAATAAGTCGCTGCAGGGCGCGACACACCCCACAAAATCGCAATGCCACGAAAGCCGAGATTCTTTGTCGCCGGCGCGCCGGTCCACGTATTACAGCGTGGGCATGGCAAAGCCGCAGTATTTTTCGATGAATTTGATTATCTCGAATATTTGCGTTGCCTAAAGCAGGCCGCCGATAGTTGCGGATGCGCGATTCACGCCTACGCCCTAATGACGAATCATGTCCATTTGCTGCTCACCCCTGATCGCGCGGATTCGGTCGCCCGGCTGTTTCAAGCTATCGGGCGGCACTATGTGCGCCATATCAACCAAACCTATCAGCGCAGCGGCGGGCTTTGGGAGGGGCGGCACAAGTGCAATGTGATTGACTCGGCGCAACATCTTTTGGCCTGTATGCGATACATAGAGTTGAATCCGGTGCGCGCCAAAATGGTGAGCCAGCCTGCTGATTATCGCTGGACGAGCTACGTCGCCAATGCATATGGCGTGAGCAACGCGATTGTCTTGCCGCATACCGAATATGTGGCGCTGGGTGGCTCCATTGTGGAGCGAAATGCAAGCTATCGCGCCCTGTTTTCCAATGAAATGGATGCGGATGAGCTAAAAGCGTTACGTGCCGCGTTGCAGACCGGAACGCCGCTGGGCAACGACCGTTTCAAAGCCGAGATTGAAGCGGCGCTGAATATAAAAGTAGGGCACGCGCGGCGCGGGCGTCCAAAGCTGAGTTCCAGCACTTGATTTAGCCAGTTGGTGCTGGCGGCACGCCGTTGAATCAAGGGAAATCTCACGTGTACGCGATGTGTGCAAGAACGATTCCCGAGTCCTCTCGTCGCAGTCGGCGTAGCAACAAACCAAAACCCCATCCTGCCGCAACCAGCGTCGGGTTTTGCCGTGTGCGAAGGAGTGATTTTTCTGAGTATTTTCCAAATAAGGTATGAGCCTGGAGCGGGGATGAACTGGATGACTTTGGAGTACGGCAGAAAGTTCGTCACCCGACGCGGGGCATGGATGAGGTAATCAGTTGGCTGACGTTTTACAATAACAAAAGGGTGCACTCCACCATGAGGCACGTCAGCCCCATGAAACTCGAGCAACGCTGGTATGTGGCCCAGCAGCAAGACGGAATGTCCGCATAGTCGACAGCTTAAGGAGTACGGAAATCAGGGGCAAGATCACTCTGAATGAGCAGCTCAAGCCAACTGAGTACCAAAATCACTTGCAAAGAGATCACCCCAGCTACCAAGACTTTTGCCCGAAAACTGAAAATAAGGGCACGCCAAATCCTTTCTGAATCGCACCTATGACCCGAATCGCTATCCGCAGCAACAGTCCTCGTACCGCCTGGGCGCTTGAACAATCCGGAGTACACCCATTGCTTGCCCGTTTGTACGCTGCACGCGGAATTCGCGACGCAAACGAGCTTGACACGCGCACAGCTCGGCTCTTGCCGCCAGAGCGAATGAAAAATACTGCCGCCGCGGCTGTCCTTCTGGCCGATGCGATCGCCAACAAAAACAGACTGCTGATCGTCGCAGATTATGACTGCGACGGCGCCACCGCCTGCGCTGTCGGCTTGAGAGCGCTGCGCATGATGGGTGCAGCAGTTGACTATCTGGTGCCCGACCGGTTCACTATGGGTTACGGTTTGTCACCCGAGGTGGTGCGTCTGGCTGCCAGCAACGAGAAGCTCGGCAAACCCGATCTCATCATCACCGTCGACAACGGCATCGCCAGCATTGAAGGCGTCGCTGAAGCCACGCGTCTGGGGATGGCGACGCTCATCACGGATCATCACTTGCCAGCAGCCGAATTGCCTGATGCGGCGGTAATCGTCAATCCCAACCAGCCAGGCTGCGAATTTCCATCAAAGTGTATTGCCGGAGTGGGCGTGATGTTTTACGTCATGCTCGCGCTGCGCGCCGAACTGCGGCAACGCGGGGCCTTTGCAAACAAACCGGAACCCAATCTTGCCAGTCTGCTGGATCTGGTGGCGCTTGGAACCGTCGCCGACGTCGTTGCCCTTGACTATAACAATCGCATCCTTGTAGCCCAGGGTCTTGCGCGCATGCGGGGGGGGCAGATGCAAGCCGGAATTGCTGCGCTGTTTCAGATCACCGGCCGCGAGCCCCGATTAGCCGCCACGTTTGATCTCGGCTTCACGCTCGGCCCACGACTCAATGCTGCGGGACGCCTCGCCGATATGTCGCTTGGCATCGAGGGCCTGATCACCGATGACAGCGCACGCGCTCTTAACATCGCACAGGAACTCGACGCCAAGAACCGTGAGCGTCGCACCATAGAAGCGGGCATGAAAGACGACGCCGACATCCTTCTCGACGCCATCGACGTGGGTAACCGTGCGAGTTTGACCTTGTTTGATCCAAACTGGCATCAGGGTGTCATCGGTATCCTCGCCGGACGCGTCAAAGAAAAGTTCCATCGTCCGACCTTTGCCTTCGCCCGAGGCAACACTGGCGAACTGAAAGCCTCTGGCCGCTCCATCCCCGGCCTGCACCTGCGCGATGCGCTCGATCTGGTCGCCAAACGCCTTCCCGGCTTGCTGCTTCGCTTCGGCGGCCACGCCGCCGCGGCAGGACTCACACTGAATGAAAACCGCCTGACCGAATTTGAGACTGCCTTCGAACGAGTCTGCACAGAACTCATCGCCCCGGCGCAACTCACGCGTACCCTGGAAACTGACGGCCCGCTCGAAGCCGGCTATTACTCCATCGCCACGGCCCGTCTGATGCAACAAGAAATCTGGGGGCAGACCTTTCCCGTTCCGGTATTCGCCGACACCTTTCAGGTGGTCAATCAACGCATCCTGAAAGAGAAACACCTCAAGCTGAAACTGAAAAAAGACGGCAAGAGCTTTGACGCCATCCAGTTCAACTGTGCTGACACCGCACCCGACAAGATTCATGCGGCCTTCAGACTCGACATCAACGAGTGGAACGGCACTGAGACTGTACAGTTGCTATTGGAGCACTTTGAAGCCGCGTAGCCGCAGTGAATGGAGCAAGATCGCTGCGTCCAGTCACATCGTCCACCACTATCCGCATATCTCCGAGGACTACTGAAATGCTGACCGCCATTAGTGTTGTTTTTGTCATCGTCTACGCCGCAATCGCTCTCGAACATCCACTGAAGATAAACAAGTCCGCATCGGCTCTGGTGGGTGCCGGACTGCTGTGGACGATTTACGCTCTATCGATGAGCGATGCGCCTCTGGTCAGCAATCAACTCAGCGAATCTCTGATGGGAACCGCCCAGATCGTGTTCTTTCTGATGGGGGCGATGACCATCGTCGAAGTAGTGGACGCCCATAACGGCTTTGATGTCATTACCAAGCACATTCGCACGTCCAAGCTTTCCACGCTGATGTGGCTGGTCGGATTCGTCACATTTTTTCTCAGTGCCATCCTCGATAATCTGACCACCACGATCGTCATGATTTCACTGATGCGCAAACTCCTGACGAAACATGAAGACCGGCTCTTTTTCGCAGGCATCATCGTCATTGCAGCCAATGCGGGCGGCGCATGGACTCCAATCGGCGATGTCACCACGACCATGTTGTGGATTGGTGGTCAGATCACTACGATGGCCATCATCAAGGCGCTCTTCTTGCCATCGATGGTCAATATGCTGGTCCCCTTGAGTATCACAGCGTACATCCTGCGCGGTCGCCCTGTCGAATCACCAACCCTGACGGAAACCGAGCACGAGCTTCACACCTCTGAATTCGAGCGAAATCTGATGTTCTCACTGGGGCTGGGAATTTTGGTAGCCGTGCCCGTGTTCAAGACCATCACCCATTTGCCGCCCTTCATGGGCATCCTGTTTGGTCTGGGAATATTGTGGCTGGTCGGCGATCTCATTCATCGCAACAAGCAGGATGAATCGAAGCAGCATCTGACCTTGGTTCATGCCCTGAGCCGCATCGATATGGGTTCCATCGTGTTCTTCATCGGCATCTTGCTGTCGGTGGCGACACTGGAGCACACCCACATTCTTGGATCTCTTGCGCAGTGGCTTGATCACTCGGTCGGTCGGCAAGACATTATCGTGCTCATCATCGGCCTGGTCAGCGCGATCGTGGATAACGTCCCCCTGGTGGCCGCATCAATGGGAATGTACGACCTGGCGGTTTATCCGCCGGACCACTTTCTATGGGAATTTATTGCCTACTGTGCCGGCACCGGTGGCTCGATTCTCATTATCGGCTCGGCTGCGGGCGTCGCGGCCATGGGCCTGGAGAAAGTTCATTTTTTCTGGTACGTCAAAAACATCAGCGGCTTGGCCCTGATCGGCTACTTTGCCGGCGCCGGAGTGTATCTGCTTCAATATCATTTACTACATTGAAACCGCCCAATGAAAAATTCAACGAAAAATTCAGCGCGGAAAGTATGGCAAAAACAGATCTCGTAGCTGGCGTATCACCTCCAACTCGGTTTGCGACAGTTGATGCATCGATTCCCAGTCCAGATACAGCAGACCGGATACACGTTTATGCGCAATGGGCAGAATGACGAAGCTGGCTATATGCGGCAGAAGCCTGCTGTAACCATCCGGCAAAGCCGCCGGCTTCAGCTTGGCCACATCGGCAATAACGACGTCCACATTGTTCTTGATCGCGGCGTGAAAGGCCGTTGGTTTGAATTCTGCCGCCAAACGCAGCTTGCTCTTCAATTCCTCGATACCTTTTCCGTGCCCGCCACGGATGCAAAACTCTCCCGATTTGATGGCCATGAACAACAGACAATGCGAGGTGTTCAGCGTCTGTGTGATCTCCGGAAACATCGCACGGGCTAGCTCATCAACAGTCGCCTTTTTCTCTGCACTCAAAAACGCGTGAAGTTTGATCAGCAGCCCTTCCTTAGATTCTTCATGGGTTGGTTGGACAACCGGGGTGATTTCCGTCAGTTTTCGGCTGACCAAATCGATCAACTTCGTCTTATCAATACCGGGAATGTCGAGCGCCGCCACCAGTTCATTCACCGCATCGGCCTCGCCCGCATGAATCATCGTTGACGCCTGAGTCGAGAATTGGGCGATGCCAATCAGAGTAGCGTCGCCGGTTCCATCAATGATCGACACAATTTCTGCCGGTAGCTTCCAGCGCTTGGCCACCTGCGCGCCCAGCTCCTGAAAACTTATGCCCAGAACTTCAACTGACGCTGCGGCCGCCGTAGCGCCAGCGCCGACTTTTTTATTGATCGCGGCAACTTCATCGGGCAGAAACCGGGTGGCCATCAAATTACCCAGATCAAACATCAATGTGGCAATCGAAACATCCTCGGTCCGATGGGTACTGATGTTGCGGGCGAGTTCCGAGGCGAGCAAGGTCCGCGAGAGGCTTTCATCCTCCTGCAGCTCCGCGGCGCTGACCATGGCTGCACCAAGAACCAAATGCAGGAGCGCATCGCCACCGAGAATGTTCAGCGCTCCCGAAACCGACGAGACACCATTGGCGAACGGCGCGTACATCGCTGAATTGGCGAGTTTGAGCACCTTCTGCGTCATCGAGAAATCTCCGCTGATCTGGGTCGCCAGATCGCGGTTGCCTTTTTGCACATCGCGCAAGGACGTCAATATGCCTGAAACCGTCCCCTCCAATGCCGGAATGCCTTTCGTACCCTGCATCGCCGCAAAAAGCTTGTCTACGATTTCCTGACTCATCGTATCGTCTCCAAATGCTTTTCGATCAAGCCCATGATACTGTCTGCCGACATCGGCTTACCCAGCAGGTATCCCTGAATGAGGTCACATCCGGCCTCTTTCAGAAACGCGAGCTGCTGCTCGGTTTCAACGCCTTCCGCGACAACTTTAAGATCAATGCTATGACCCACATTGATCATTGCAGTGATCAGCTTGCGATCAGCGACGCTGCCCTTTGCCGGATCTTCGATAGCACGCACGAACGCCTTGTCAATCTTGATACTGGACACCGGCAAGCGCGTCAGATAAGCCAGGCTTGAAAAGCCGGTGCCAAAATCATCAATGGAAAAACGGATACCTTTTTCACGCAGGGTGGCCAGCGCCTGCTCCGTTCTTTCCTGGCTTTGCATCATCGTCGATTCGGTGATTTCCAGAATCAACTGAGGCGGCGTCACGTCCGTTTCAGCGATGGTGTCAAGCACCAGCGTGTCGAAGGCATCGCCACCGAATTGCACAGGCGAGACATTGACTGACATCACAAATGTTGGCATCCGTTTCTGAAAACGATGGAGCTGGTAGCAGGCATAGCGCAAAGCCCATTTACCCAGAAAGGGCATCAGCCCCGACTCCTCAACAACAGGAATGAACAGGTCCGGGCCAACGCGGCCAAGCGTCGGGCTGGTCCAGCGCATCAGTGCTTCGGCACCGATAAGCCGGCGCTCGGCGTCGAATTGCGGCTGGAATTCAAGATAAAACTCACCCTCCTCAACACCTTGATGCACCGCCGACTGGATTGAGAAATCAGCGCTCGCCTTGGTTTGCGCATAGATGCTGATGCGATTTTTTCCTTCCTGCTTGGAAAGGTACATGGCCGTGTCGGCGTTCTTCATCAACCCCGAATGTGAATCGCCGTGAATCGGGAACTCGGCAATGCCGATACTGACACCGAGATAGGCATTGTGCGGAGCCGTGTCATACGGACGTGCAATCACGAGCAGGACATCGTACATCCGGCTGGCGGCTTCAGTCGCGGTTGTATTGGGCAAAACGATGACAAACTCGTCACCGCCCAATCGCGCAATGACGCCAGAATCAGCAATGACTTTGTTAAAACGTCGCGTGCTCTCCACAAGCACCGCATCACCAATGGCGTGACCATACGTGTCATTGACCTTCTTGAACCCATCCAGATCCAGTAGCGCCAGGCAAAAAGGCTGTCCTTTGGCAATTTCCCGATCAACAATGGGTTTCAGCGCTGAACGATTGAACAGTCCGGTCAGTTCGTCGTGCTCGGCAGCATGACGCCACGCCGCGTCCTGCGCTTTCCAGAATGAGATTTCAAACAGGCAAAGCATAATTTGCTGCGCGTCAGGCAATTCATAGCCACGCAGATGCACCCAAGCCGTCGATGTCTGGTGGCGTAAGCGAATGTCGCACGAAAAAGACCCTGAAACGCTGACGCTCGCCTCGGTGAATGTCACGACGTCGTCCGGATGCACGATGTCCAGAAAACTCGATGGCAGCTTGCTGGCATCGACCACGCCAAACCACCGCAGACCGTTCTCTGACACATAGGCGATCTTGTTGTCGCCATCGATTCGCACGATGGCGTCAAGGACGCGATCCAGCGTTGGCAACGCCACGGCTAACGGCTCCCTTTCAGAGCAGCAGGCAAGACCAGAATCATGTCGAGTGCAGGTATCACCCGCCGAAATATACCCGAACTATCGCAATCGCATGACGGGAAATGGATCACGATCGAAAGCATCAGGCACGTCGAGATTGCGGGCCAGGATTGTCGCCCAATTCCTGCCGAGCGAGGGAGGTGGCAGGAAACAATTTGAATGAAAAGGACGTCGGAAATAAAACGCAGGATTTTAAAAGCCTTTGGCTTCTTTTGGCTTAGCCAAGACTCGATGCCGCCTGGGTCAATACCGAAATATCGCGCTAACTACTTGATTTTTTGGGGTGACCGATGGGGCTCGAACCCACGACAACGGGAATCACAATCCCGGACTCTACCAACTGAGCTACGGCCACCGCCGTTGATTGACGCTTGACCAAAAAAGCTTTGCTTGGAGAAAAGCCTGTTTGGACGGCAAAATTATAGCAGCGATGCGGAATGCACTTCAACTGGCTCAGAGCCGCGCCGCATAAATCGGATCAGGCACTACCAAAACAAAAGGAACAGCATGAATTTCAAGACGCTTAAAGTTGAACTGATTGATGCAGTCGCCACCATCCAGCTCAATCGTCCAGACAAGGCCAATGCCATGGTAGAGCTCATGTGGCTGGAGCTGCGCGATGCGATGCGTTGGACCGATGACACGCCCGAGGTCCGCGTAGCGGTCATTTCAGGCGCAGGCAAGCATTTCACTGCCGGCATCGACCTTGCAATGCTGACCAGTATTGGGTCGCAGATAAAGGATACGTGTCACGGGCGATCGCGCGAAAAACTGCGTCGTCTGATTCTGGATCTTCAGGACACACTCAGCTCCATTGAGCGCTGCCGCAAACCCGTCATCGCAGCGATCCATGGCGCCTGCGTGGGCGGTGGCATTGATCTGATCACCGCGTGCGACATGCGTTACTGCTCGGCTGACGCCTATTTTCTGGTCAAGGAAATAGATATCGGCATGACTGCCGATGTCGGAACCCTTCAGCGCCTGCCGCATCTGATCGGGGAAGGCATGGCGCGTGAATTGGCTTACACCGGACGCCGCGTTGACGGTGCAGAAGCGCAGGCGATTCGGCTGGTCAATCGCTGCTACGAGAGTAATGAGGCTCTGCTGGCGGGAGTCCAGCAGATCGCCCGGACGATTGCAGCCAAATCACCGTTGGCAATTCGTGGATGCAAGGAAATGATCACCTATGCCCGCGACCATACCGTCGCCGACGGTTTGAACTACATCGCCACGTGGAACGCGGCGATGCTGCTTTCGAATGATCTGTCCGAAGCAGGACGCGCCGCAATCGAGAAACGTGCCCCTGCGTTTGATGACTGAGCTGGCGAAACCGCCGTGTCGCCAGCGCCGATTTTTTTCACCTCACATACCGAAAGAGAAACCCAATGACCCAACGTATTGCCAGCACCCTCAACGACGGCGTGATGCAGATTGAAATGCGTCGCCCCGAGAAAAAAAATGCGCTTACCGCGGATATGTACACGGCCATGGCCGACGCGCTGGATGCGGCGGAGTCGGATCCAGCCGTTCGCGTAATACTGATTCATGGCAGTGAGGGCCACTTCACGGCAGGTAACGATCTGGCGGATTTTCTGAGCCAACGGCCGACGACCGAAGTGACGCCGGTCATTCGATTCATCAATCGCTTTGCGGAATTGAAAAAGCCCTTTGTCGCGGCGGTTGAAGGCGTTGCGATCGGCGTCGGCACAACCTTGCTGCTGCACTGCGATCTGGTGTATGCCGGCGCAAGCGCGCGCTTCACACTACCCTTCGCGAACCTCGGTCTGACTCCCGAAGCCGGCTCGAGCATTCTTCTGGCGCAACGTGTCGGCCATGTGCGGGCAGCAGAAATGTTGATGCTGGGCGAAGCATTCTCCGCACAGACGGCGCTCGATTGCGGTCTCATTAATGCGATCATCCCTGACGGTCAGGTGATTGCCCATGCCCTGGCTCGCTGCCGCAAACTCGCGGCGCAACCGGCGGCTTCGGTACGCCACACCAAAATGTTGATGAAACAAGCTCAACAATCCCTGATTCGCGAGACCATGCAGATCGAGGGCGAGATCTTCAAGCAGCAACTGCAATCGCCTGAAGCGAGGGAGGCCTTCACCGCATTTCTTGAAAAGCGCCCTGCGGACTTTTCAAAGTTCTCCTGAGTGGAAAAGGCTGCGGTCATTGCCGCACCGCAAATTATTCTGGCGACGCTGAATGCCAAATACATTCACGCTTCATTGGGACTGCGATACCTTCTATCCAACCTCGACCAATACGGTGGCGGCGGTCTGCGTGAAAAAGCGGTGCTGCGCGAGTTCACATTAGTACGCAAGCCACTGGAGATCGCCACCGCACTGCTTGCCGAGCTGGGCGAGCCGCGTGATGGCGCACCGCAGATCGTCGGCTTTGGCATCTACATCTGGAACGTGACGGCAACCACCGAGGTCGTACGCCACCTCAAGCAAATTCGCCCATCGGTAATTGTCGTGCTCGGCGGCCCTGAGGTCAGCTACGAATGGGAAGACCAGGTGATTGCAGGGATGGCCGATCATTTGATCACTGGCTGGGGTGAGGTGACGTTCGCCAAACTTTGTCATGCCTTAATTAACGGCCCGCGCCCGCTGATGAAGATCATTCGCGGCGAACAGGCATCGCTGGATCAGATCGTCATGCCCTATTCGGAATACAGCAGCGATGATCTGGCGCACCGCCTGCTCTACGTCGAGGCGTCACGTGGCTGCCCGTTCAAATGCGAATTCTGCCTCAGCTCGCTCGACAAAACGGCGTGGGCGTTCCCCCTCGAATCCTTCATCGCCGAGCTCGACCAGCTGTACCGGCGCGGGGCACGCAACTTCAAGTTTGTCGATCGCACATTCAACCTCAAGATCGATTCATCCATCCGAATACTGCATTTCTTTCTCGAGCGGCTGACGCCTGATTTGTTCATACATTTTGAGGTTATTCCCGATCACCTTCCCGACCGGCTCAAAGACGTCATTGCGCGCTTCCCCGGTGGGGTGCTGCAATTTGAAATTGGCATACAGAGCTTCAATCCCGAGGTGCAGCAGCTCATCTCTCGGCGTCAGGACAACAACCAGACCGAGGCCAATGTGCGTTGGCTGGTCGAACACAGTCAGGCGCACCTGCATACCGATCTGATTTTCGGACTACCCGGAGAGACACTCGAGAGTTTTGCCACCGGTTTTGATCGTCTGTACGCGCTGAAACCGGACGAAATTCAGCTCGGCATCCTCAAGCGTTTGCGCGGGACACCTATTTCTCGTCACACAGAACAGCAAAAAATGCGTTACGACGCGCAGCCGCCCTATGCTGTACAGGAAACCGCTCTAGTTGATTCAGCCTCGCTACAACGCGTCACACGACTGACCCGTTACTGGGACTTGATTGCCAACTCGGGACGATTCCCGCGCACGCTGCCCATGCTGCTTGAAGGGCCATCAGCGTTTTATGCCTTTCTCAAATTTACCGACTGGCTGTGGCAGAAAACGCAAAAAACCAGCGGTCTATCGCCCGAGATGCTGGTAGATATCGTATTCACCTACCTCGTCGATGGCGAGTGTCGACGTGCGGAAGATGTTCGTCGCAATCTGCTTGAGGACTATCAGGCGAGCGGCGCACGTGCCAATCCTGGCTGCCTGAAGGGGCTGCTCAACGCTCGCCCGACGCGATCGCCACGACAAGGGCTCGCGCAGCGACAATCCCGTCATACCGCTCAGCGTCCCCGCTAACAAGGCAGCGAAGTATCTCCCGCGCCTGAAAATTCTTGTATCCTGCATTTCAGTCGCTATCGAACGTCGCGGTTCTTTAGCTGCACAATCCACCATTGGTCCAGGAGTGATACATGTACCTTTTTTCACGCATCAAGGTTGGCGTTTTCGGCGTAGTCATTCCCTTATTGAACTTCCCCAAGCCATTTTCGTTTGTCGGCCCCGATTCCTCGCTGTCGTTATGCCGCGAAATAATCGGTCTGGGTGTCAAACGCGTCATGATCATCACGGATGGTCCAGTGTTCAGGTTGGGCATCGTGAATCCAGTCATCGCGTCTCTGCAGGCAGCGGGCGTCACGGTCGACGTGTACAGCGAAATCGAACCCGACCCAGGCTACGAACTGGTGCTTAAAGGCGTGGAGCGCATCAAGAACTTCAAAGCCGATGCAGTGATTGCCGTCGGCGGCGGCTCCTCCATTGATGGCGCTAAATCCATACTGCTTTGCCATGCAAATGATTGCCATCCGTCCAAACTGACCGGTGTGTGGCTCTATTCGCTACCGCGCAAAAAGGGCCTGCCTTTCTTCGCCATTCCAACCACGGCGGGAACAGGTTCCGAAGTCACCATCGCCGCAGTCGTTTCAGATAAGGAAGCGCAGGTCAAATACGCCATTATCGACCCCAAAGTGGTGCCGTCGATGGTTGCTCTGGACCCCAAACTGATGGTCGGTCTGCCACCGTTCATCACCGCACCCACCGGCATGGATGCGCTCACCCACGCTGTCGAGGCCTACATTTCAACAGTGGCCACCGAGGAAACGGATGAACTGGCACGCATGGCAACTGCAAGCATCATGCGCAACCTGAGCATTGCCTACTCCGACGGCAGCAATCTGGAAGCGCGCGAGCGCATGGCCGTGGCGTCCTGCATGGCCGGACTGGCCTTTACGCGCGCTGGAGTCGGCTATGTCCATGCCATTGCCCACCAGCTCGGTGGCCTCTACCACGTGCCGCACGGCTTGGCCAACGCTATCGTGATGCCGCGCGTACTCGATCTATCCAAAGCCAACTGCGCCCATCGGCTCGCTGATCTGGCGCGAATTTCCAGCATTGGCGCCAGCGGCGCCTCGGACGCGGAACTGGCCGATGCATTCATCGCCCGCATCCGCCAGATGAATGCCGACATGCAAATTCCCCAAACAGTCAAGGAGCTTCGCCGTGAGGACTTTGACAAAATTGTCGATCGCGCCTTCGCCGAAGCTCACGGAACCTACGGCGTACCGAAATACTTCTCACGCGAAGAGTGCATGGGCTTGCTGCAATCGCTCCTACCCGGTTGACAGTGGTTTTTCCGCACGAAAGAGTCCTTTTACAGAGCCATTATCCGGGTGTAGACTTCGCCAGCATCTAAAAAGTCGGCGCCGGCGTCACGGCGTACCAAGACAATCCAATGAGGAAATCAACATGAATGCTCCACAACCACTCAACCCGCTGCTGGCCATTCCCGCCGACCTTCAATCGTGTTTTGACCGGCAACGTGCGGCGTATCTCGCCGCGCCGGAACCGAGTTATGTACAACGCCAATCCGATCTCGACAAGCTGGCCCAGATGCTCAAAGACAATCGCGAGCAACTGATCGAGGCGATCAACAAGGATTACGGCAACCGCTCCACGTTCGAGACACTGTTCGCCGAGTTTTTCGTTGTCCTTGAGGAAATCAAGGACAACGCAAAGCATCTGAAAAAATGGATGAAACCGCAGAAACGCAAAATCGACATGATGGTCTATCCGACATCGAAGAATCTGGTGATTCCGCAACCTTTGGGCGTAATTGGCAATATCGTTCCATGGAACTTCCCGCTGAATCTTGCGTTCTGCCCATTGGCAGCAGCCTTTGCCGCTGGCAATCGTGCGATGGTCAAAATGTCGGAAAACTCCAGCCATCTGGCACACTTGCTGATCGCAATTACTCCGAAATACTTTCCACCCGATAAATTGCAATTCTTCGCTGACGCCGGCGGCATTGGTCCAGCATTCTCGTCACTGCCTTTTGACCATCTATTTTTCACCGGCTCTGGCCAGACCGGTCGCGCCGTCATGGCCAGCTGCGCGCGCAATCTCACGCCGGTAACGCTTGAGTTGGGCGGAAAATCCCCTGCCATCGTCGGTCCCGACTATTCAGTTGAAACCGCCGTCGACCGCATCATGTGGGTCAAGGCGTTCAACGCCGGCCAGATCTGCACCAATGTCGATTATGTGTTCCTGCCGGAAGGCAAGGAAGAAGCCTTTACCAAAGAGGCCCAGCGTGTTCTTGCCGAGCGATATCCAGATATCAACGGACAGGACTACACCTCGATCATCGACGAGCGCTCCTACCAACGCCTTCAGGCGACACTGGATGACGCAATTGCCAAAGGTGCCCGCGCAGTCAACCTGTTACCCAATCAGACACCGGATGTCGGCAAACGCAAATTCCCCATCACCGCTGTGTTCAATGTCACTGACGACATGGACATCATGCAGCGCGAAATTTTCGGACCACTGCTGCCAGTCAAGACGTATCGTACGCGGGAGGAAGTCGCCGCCTACGTCAACAAACGCGACCGTCCATTGGCGCTGTATCCCTTCACCAATGACCGCGACCTGCAAGACTATTACATTCGACACATTATGTCCGGCGGGGTGTCAATCAACACTGCCCTGCTGCATGTAGCGCAGCACGACATGCCCTTTGGCGGCGTTGGCGGCAGCGGCATGGGCCATTACCACGGCCACGAAGGCTTCCTCACATTTTCGAAACTTCGCCCGATTTACGAGCAGGGCCCGTTAAGCGCCACGTCGTTCATGTTGCCGCCATACAGCCGTGGAAAATGGTTGCAGCCAATGAAATTGATCAACTTGATGATCAAGCTCAAAGGTTAAGAGTTTGTGAATGAGCGCCGCTTAGCTGTCTAGGCGGCGCTAGCAACTCGCAAATATTCTTCAAACGCCTCGATCGGCAGGGGCCGGCCAAAGAGGTAACCCTGATAGGCCAGGCAGTGATTGGCGGCGAGAAACTGGCGCTGCGCTTCGGTTTCCACTCCCTCCGCAATAACCGACAAGCCAAGGCTGTGTCCTAACGCCACCACAGTGCGGGCAATCGCCGCATCATTGGGGTCGGTCAACACATCGCGTACAAACGACTGATCAATCTTGAGTTGGTCGAGCGGTAGACGCTTGAGGTAGGACAAGGACGAATAGCCGGTACCAAAGTCGTCGAGCGAAAAACCGATACCGTGAAGTTTCAAAGCCGCCATTTTTTCAATGGTTTCATCGGCATCCTTCAGCAGCATGCTTTCAGTCAGCTCAAGTTTCAGTTGCTGCGGTTTGGCACCCGTGCTGTCAAGAATTGCCAGAATCTCTTCCACAATCGTTGGCAACTTGAATTGGCGGGCACTGATATTGACAGCCAATGTCAATGACGCGGTGGCGGGATGCTTCGCCCACTCCGCCAATTGTCGGCAGGCGGTTTCCAGCACCCAATGCCCAAGGGGCAAAATCAGCCCGGATTCCTCGGCCAGAGGAATAAAGGCAGCGGGTGACACCATGCCGCGAATCGGATGCTGCCAGCGGACCAGAACCTCTGCACCAATGGCTGATCCTGCAGCATTGACCTGCACCTGATAGTGCAGGACAAATTGCTCGCGCCAGATCGCTTCGCGCAGATCGGTCTCGAGCGCAGCCCGCGAGTTGACTGCGGACTGCATTTGCGGATCAAAGAAACACAGCGTGTTGCGCCCCGCTGCCTTGGCCTGATACATAGCCAGATCGGCCTGCTTGAGCAGTTCATCCACGGACAAGTCCTCGTGGCCAAAAAGCGTGATGCCCATGCTCGAGCTGCAGTGATGTTCGTGTGCAACTTCGTCATTTCCGTCGCCCGAGGCGCTCAGGACAAAAGGCCGATTGAGTGCGTCGAGCATTTTGGCAGCGACCGATTCAGCTTGCGCCGCCGCCATGCCCTCGGTATCCAGATCTTCCAGCATCACAACAAACTCATCGCCGCCCAGACGCGCAATGGTGTCCTGCTGCCGAACCAGAGAACGCAAGCGATCTGCCACTTCGACCAGGAGTTTGTCCCCAACGTCATGCCCCCTGGTATCGTTCAATGTTTTAAAGTTGTCCAGATCGATGAAGAACAGAGCGCCATGCCGTTGGTTGCGTGCGCAACTCGCCAGCCCATGCTGCAAACGATCCAGCAGCAGGCGTCGATTGGGCAGTTTTGTCAGGGGATCGTAGAACGCCAGATTCTCGATTTCATCCGCCGCTTCCTTGCGTTTGGTGATATCGATGAACGAGGCCACATAATTCGTAATGACACCCGCCGCATCCTTTACCACGGTGATGGTCAGCAACTGCAGATACTTGGTGCCGGCTTTGGTCGTGGTCCAGAACTCTCCCTCCCACGTGCCATTCGTGCGCAGACTCTCCACCATATGCGAAAACGGGTTCACGTCCGCGCTCCCGGCCGCAGCAAGAGGTGGCGGCAACTTGCCGACGACATCTTCAGCACTCAAACCGGTGATGCGGGTGTATGCCTTGTTGATTCTCATGATGCGATAGTCGGCAGCCATGATCATGATGGCTTCCTGCGACTCGAATGCAATTGCCGCAACGCGCAGATCGCGATCCGTCGCCTTGCGATCGGAAACATCCAGCGCCGAGAGCAAGGTGCCCTGAACTTCTCCACTGGTTGCCAGCAATAGGCGCGTACGAAAATCGAATACACGCTCACCACGAACGGGGGTCAGCACGGTCGCCTCGTAGCTTTCGATCAATGCCGCTTCTTTTGCCATGACCCGGTGGAAATACTCCAACGCGGCGGCACGACGCGCGTGGGGAACGAAACGCGCAAACCAATCCTCGCCAAGCAGTTCATTTTCGGGGCTGCCAAGCAATTCGCAGCCCATGGCGTTGATTTTGACGATACGCCCACCTGGGTCGAGCACCATCAACATGACACCGGCTACGTCAAGATAACGCTGGGCAAGGAATTTTTCCTCCGCCAATTCGCGGGTGCGCTGGCCAATTTCGGTTTCAAGGTCCAAATGCCAGCGCTGCAAACGTTCTGCCATGCGGTTGAATCCCTGCGCCAAGGCGGATACCTCATCGCCCGGTGGATGGCGGCCAATATCAACCCGGGCGGCAAAGTCACCCTGCGAAACTTTCTCGGCCACATTCGCCAAGCGCGCGATCGGCCGACTGATTCGTCGCGCGACATAGGTCACCAGCAGAATTCCAAAAACAGAAAAGGCCAAAGCGATTACAAACAGGCGCTGAGACTGCTTGACAAAGTCAGCAAGCGCGTCGACTTCATCACGCCGCACCGTCAGCGTCCAACCCTCGAAATCCCCAATGGGTACATAGCGGTAGGTGGCAAGTACGGAACGACCGGCATCGTTGGTCTCGATAAAATTGCCTTCCTTGCCATAGGCGCCGGGCTTGACATTCCTCTGCGTCTCATCCGGCGATCGCGCCGGGTCCTGGATCGCGGCAAGGCTGCGTCCATCACTATCAACCAACAAAATCGACCCGCCACCATCCAGCGAACGCATCTCCGCGCGGTCAAAGCTGGTCATAACTGACGAGGCGGACACGTAGGCGATCACGAGCCCCAACACCTTTCCGGTGCGTTGCCCGTCCCGATCAATTTCGAGCACCTGACGAGCCACCATAAGGCTTCTCGGCACGTTGAGCTCGTCACCCACCATCGCTATGTTCTCGACCATGCCGGGCGTCAACAAACGTTCCAGAACCGCAGGATCATCGCTCGGTGCGCCACCTTGATCGACGCGAGCCTCATCACTGGACGCGAGAATGCGCCAACCCGACGCCGTGACCACATCCAGCCGCGCATAACGGCCGGGATAGGCGCTGTTCATCAATGCGAGGAGCTTGTTCGCAGCCAAGCGACTGGCGATAACTTGAGCGGGCGGCAGCTTTCCCGGAGTACTCTCCAACACGCCCCTGATCGTTCGTGCCGCAGCAAGAACACGCACATCGCCACGACGCGCGACAACCGACATTTTGATTTGCCCGGCGCGACTGTCCGCAATCGTCTCCAGCGCAAGAACGACTTCATCAAGCTTGACAGTGCGGGCGCCTTTGACGCCCAGGAGCGATGAACCCTGCAGCCACAGGGTGAACACTGCCGAGATGGCCACAATCCATAACAGGCCAAACGAAACGGCAATGCGCAAGCCCAAAGGAGCCCGCAGAAACGGTATCGCCGCCAGATCATCTTGCCGCGGCATATTTTGTGAACCGGTCATGAATTAAAGATCGTAGTCAAACGCGTAAAGTCGATATTGAGCGGGCGATTGCATGACGCGCGACAACCCGTCATAGGCGAACGCGGCCTCAACCCTTTCCCAGCGACTGTCAGGCGGCAATTTGCCCAGACTGCGGAGAAACTCGAATTCACCGAGCAGAGGTTTGAAACTCTTGCTAGGCAATGGAATGCTGGGTGCCGAGGGCACATCAAGAATTTCACGTCGCGCGATCTCAATGGCTTGGTCGATGGTTATGCTTGCCGGCTTGCCACTAAAAGCCTCGCCATCGGCGGTCGCCCAACGAGCAGCTGCTCGCAAATTTTTCTCATTAAGCCGCATCCATTCCACCGAGCGAGCGAAGGCAGCTGCGAGCGCCGCAGCCGCGTCAGGGCTGGCTTTCAAAAATCGTTGGGTCAGCACAAAATAGTCAGAACTCAGCCCGCGAAAAATAACACGGTACGAAGAGTTACGGGCCAGCGCGATGGATGGCGCAGGTTCCCACCCAGCAAATGCGTCAATCTCGCCTCGCGCCAACGCGTCCGGCAATTCACCTAT
Organism: uncultured Propionivibrio sp.; assembly: GCA_964484585.1. Lineage (GTDB taxonomy): Bacteria > Pseudomonadota > Gammaproteobacteria > Burkholderiales > Rhodocyclaceae > JADKHX01. The sequence goes on from CAZAGR010000003.1 coordinate 22,458, forward strand.
CCCCAGCGGCACGATGGTTACATCGGACTCCTTCAGGCCGGCGATGGCCAGCCCGCGCAGCAGCGTGTAGTGTGCGCTCGACAGCGGCACATAACCGATTCGCTTGCCTTTCAACCCGACCAGCAGCGCCTCTTCGCGAGAAACGATGGCAGTCGACGTTCGTTTGACCAGGCCGACAATGGCTGAATCCGATTTGGCTAACAGCAGAATTGTCGGCATGTCGCCAAGCAAACCGGCTTCGAGCTTGCCTGCTGCCATCAAGTCGACCATGTCGGCACCACGGCGAAACGGAAATGCGGCCAGCGAAAGTCGCATCTTTTCGAGAGAGGCCCGGAGAATGCGATCACGACGAATCACGGCACCAATCATCGCCGCCGGGTAGCCCAGGGGCTGCAGACCAATGTCTACCGATCGCGATTCCGTCGGCAGATCATAGCGATTGAAATAGTCGTCATCGGCCGCGCTGGCAGCATTGACACCCCCCGCAATCAGGCCGGCACAGAAAATGCCCACCTGCAAGACAAACCGGCTGCGTTGCATCAGCATGGATTCAATCATCCCACCTTTTGTTATACCTCGGCCAGTACGCCACCCGTGGGGTAAGGATAGCACTCCGCCTTGCCACCCGCCACGCCCACGCGCCAAAAAAGCTGAGACGGGTACGCGTGGACGTGGAGCCTTCGCATATTGCATGGAACCACTATTGCTAGCGATGCATGTTCGGCGAAAATATCGCATGCTGTTGTCCTCCGCATGATCGAGTGAGCAGAATGAAGACAGGGTACGCAGGAGAGTTGATAAAACAGCATGGCATGTTGCAGGGCTTCCTTGATCGGGCAGCCGAAGAAAAACACGCGCTGCTAAGTTCAAATGCTGGGGCACAAATTATCAACGACTACACCGAACTGCTTCGCAAGCATGTCATCGTCGAACGTCACGAGCTCAACGGCGTGCACTGCGGCAGCGATGAAGCCGAACAGTACGACGACTACGCTCTTGATTTGGACGTAACGCTGTCCGATTTGTTGTTATCCACCCTGAGCACTTCCGAATTGACCGTGGCCCGTCTGTTGCCAAAATTGAACCAACTGCTGGCCGAACATATGGCTCAGCCCGCTCACACTGCTCTTCTGACGGATTAGCAATTCATAGAGCAAGCGCCAGCCGCGCGGCCGCGTATTCGCTCTGCATCCGCGCCACCACATCGGCGACGGGCTCCACAGCGTCAATCGTACCGATGCCCTGGCCGCAGCCCCAGATATGTTTCCATGCTTTGGCGGTATCGTTATTGCTGCCGAAAGCCATTGTGGTCTTGTCTTTTGCCGGCAGATTTTCCGGATCCAGCCCCTGCGCAATCACGCTGCCGCGAAGGTAGTTCCCATTCACGCCGGTAAAGTACGATGAATACATGATGTCGGCGGCGGAACTATCCACGATCATCTGTTTGTACTCGTTCATCGCGTTGGCTTCAGTGGTGGCAATGAAGCGCGAGCCTATGTACGCCAGATCCGCACCCATCGCCTGCGCCGCGAGAATCTGCTCACCGCGACTGATCGCACCAGACAACGCGATCGGCCCCGACCAGAATCGCCGGATTTCCGAGACCAACGCAAACGGGCTCAAGGTACCGGCATGGCCGCCGGCCCCGGCACAGACAAGGATCAACCCGTCGACACCGGCGTCGATGGCTTTCTGGGCGTGGCGAATACTGATCACATCATGGAACACCACGCCGCCGTAACTGTGCGTCGCCTTGACGACCTCGGTCGGTTCACGCAGGCTGGTGATGATGATCGGCACCTTGTGTTTGATGCAAACGTCCATGTCATGCTGGAGGCGGTCGTTGCTTTGATGCACGATCTGATTGACGGCAAAAGGAGCGATTTTTCGCGTTGGATCGCGCTGACCCTCTGCCTCAAGCTCGCTGCCGATGCGGACAACCCACTCTTCCAACAATTCCTTCGGTCGAGCATTGAGGGCCGGAAACGAGCCGACGATACCGCTGCGACATTGAGCCAGCACAAGATCAGGCGTTGACACAATAAACATTGGAGCAGCGATGACCGGCAGCGCGAGATTGTCCTGAAGAATTTTGGGAAGAGACATGTGCGTTCCTGTAAAAAATAGACGAAGAGCACAATGATGAACGAAAATTGCCATCACCGGCAAGGTAGATGTGTCCTGAAGGCTATATAGTGGCCGATACACCGCGTCGCCGTGTCGCCAGCGCCGACTTTTTTACCACTGACCTACATCACCATGACCAAGTTTTCGCATTTGATCCTGATCGCCAGCCTCGTTTCACTCAGCGCCTGCAGCAACCAGCCGACGCTTGTTTCCGGCTGTGAAACCGTCGGCGCATTGGAGCCGATTTGCCAATTCACCAACCCGGAAGACATTGAGGCCCTGCCGGACAGAAAGACCCTGCTGATCAGTCAGATGGGCGTGAGTATGGAACACAGTAATCCGGGTTCGCTGGTGTTTTTCAACACAAAAACGCGTATCAACACACCCGCCTTTCCTACGCCAGTTGCTAACCGATCAAGCACCACCGAAAACTGGGGTGCGCCGCAATGCCCAGGCAACCCGGGCGCATCGATTGCACCACACGGGATTTCCCTGCGGCAACGTATCGACCAGCGCTGGCAGGTCGCGGCGGTGAATCATGGCGGCCGCGAGAGCATTGAGATGTTTGAACTGGTCATCGAAAATGAACAACCGCGTCTCGAATGGCGGGGGTGTGTGGTGCCTGAAGAAGGCACCTTCATGAACGATGTCGTGTTGATGAAAAACGGTGGCTTCATCGCCAGTCACATGTTCGACAAACGGGCGCCTCATTTTTTGGGAATGAGCACGGGCGTGCTGAAGGCCATGCTTGGCGTCAACACGGGATATGTTTTCGAATGGCATCCGGGCAGCGGGTTCAGGATTCTGGAAGGTAGCCACGGCGAATTCATCAATGGCGTCGAACTCAGCGCCGACGAGAACAGCGTTTTCGCCAATGTTTACTTCGGTAACGAAGTGCGCAAACTGGACCGCGCGAGCGGCCGCAAACTGGGCGCTTCGGCGATCTCAAAGACCGATAATCTGGCCTGGGACAGCTGGGGTTCGCTGCTCAGTGTCGCTCACACGGGGCCGGTGCTGCAACAGATGGACTGCATGCAGCATCCGGGAGAAACCTGTGGGCTGGAATTCACTGTGCACCGAATCAATCCAGCGACCATGAGCAGCGAGGTCGTTCTGCGCCACGCCGGAGCGCCGCTCGGCGCGGCCACCGTCGCCCGCGAGTTGGACGGGTTTCTCTACCTTGGAAGCTTCAGTGGCAACCGGATTGTAAAAGTACCTTATCCTCATCCTTAGTTCGAAAACAATAACTATATTCAGGAGGTCACATGCCCTTACTTCAATCCACCGTGCGCCTTGGCGTTTTGCTTGCAGCCTGCCAGCTCACGTCAGCGGCGTTGGCTGCAGAACCGATCAACGCGGCCGATCCAATTCGCCCGGCGGTGATGCTGGACCATATCAAGGTCTTGAGCTCCGATGCCTTTGAAGGGCGGGGCGTGGGCAGTGCCGGCGAAGTCGCGACGGTAGGCTACCTGACCGAACAGTTCAAGGCCATAGGCCTGCAACCCGGCAACCCCGATGGCAGTTATGTGCAAAAAGTTCCAATGGTCGGCCTCTATGGCAAACCAAGCCTCGCCCTGGGCGGCTGCGCCGGCAAACTCGAATTGAATGCGCCAGGTGACTTCGTTGCCTTTTCAACCCAGGTCAAACCCCTGATCGAGACCAAGGATTCTGACATCGTATTTGTCGGCTACGGCGTGGTCGCCCCCGAATATGGTTGGGACGATTACAAAGATGTTGATGTGCGCGGCAAGACCATTGTGATGCTGATCAATGATCCGCAGATTCCGGACCCGAAGGATGCAAGCAAACTCGACGATTCGATGTTCAAGGGTCGCGCGATGACCTACTACGGTCGCTGGACCTACAAATATGAAATTGCCGCGGCTAAAGGGGCTGCCGCCGCAATCATCATCCACGAAACCATTCCGGCCGCCTATCCGTATATCGTAATCATCAACGGCAATACGCGCGAGCAGTTCGTACTTCGCAGCGCGGATGGTCACGCGGCAGAGCTTCCCGTGCGCTCATGGATACGCTTCGACCGCGCACAGGAACTGTTTGCAGCCTGCGAACTGAATCTTTCGACACTGAAGCAGGCAGCGCTGCGCAAGGATTTCCGCCCCGTTTCGCTAAACGGCAAGGCCAGCTTTCATCTCGAACAGACGCTTCGAAATGTGGACACTATCAACGTGGTCGCCAAGCTGGACGGCACCGCGCCAACGCGTAAAGATGAATGGCTGATCTATAGCGCGCATTGGGACCACCTCGGCCGTCAGGGGCCCAATATTTACCACGGCGCAGCCGACAACGCCTCCGGCACGGCGGCGCTGCTGGAACTTGCCCATGCTTTCAAGGAGGATGCCAAAGCCGGCAAGCAACCGGGACGCAGCGTATTGTTCCTCGCCACCACTGCCGAAGAATCCGGCTTACTCGGTGCTGCGTGGTATGCGAACAATCCACTCTATCCAATGGCAAAAACCGTGGGCAACATCAACATCGATGGCATTAACACCTTCGGTCCCACGCGGGATGTTGGCGTCACCGGCTTGGGGCAGTCGAACATGGATGAACTCATCCGTGAAGCGGCCAAGGCTCGCGGGCGCACGATCACGCCAGAATCCCGCCCGGAGCACGGCTACTTTTTCCGCGCCGACCAGTTCGAGTTTGCGCGAGTGGGCTTGCCGGGGCTATATCTTGCGGGCGGGTCCGACTTCATCGGCAAACCGGCCGATTTCGGAATCAAGCGGCGCGACGAATACACGGCCAACGATTACCACAAACCCAGCGACGTCATCAAGGCAGACTGGGATTTGACCGGGGGCGCGCAAGACATCGCACTGCTCTATCAAGTGGGCCGCCGCTTGGCGGACGGTGCCGAGTATCCGAGGTTTTATCCGACGTCCGAATTCAGAGCCAAGCAGGATGTAATGATGAAGCCGACAAGCAAATAAAAATCAGAATCCACACCGGACAAACCGAAAAAATTTACCGCGGAGACCACAGGGGAACGGGTAAGAAGATCACGGCGAAGACCAAAGCAACGTTTTCTGTGCTCTCCGTGTTCTCCGTGGTGAAGCCTTTGAAGTTGCCGCACGACCTGTGAAAACAACGAGACCGGCGCCGGCAAACAGCAGGCAAACGATTAGAAACAACTTGCCAATAGTTTTCATTTTCGGGATTTACCACGGCCGGTCACTAACTTTCTACCAATAGGCGCCGACTTCGCCGATGATGATTTCACCGTTATTGCTGGGAGCGCATCTGCGACAGCCAGCAGTTCCTCCCATGAGTCACGCATGCAGCTCAAAAAGAAATCCGGGTCGGGCAACATGTCGCGACAGCTCACCACCGACACCCACATCACGCCGTTGTAGCTCACGCCGGTGATATTGAGGCCGGCACCACTGG
>CAZAGR010000004.1:0-11712 GCA_964484585.1 uncultured Propionivibrio sp.
GCCCCGGCCCCCGCTGCCGATGCCGCCGCAGCTCCTGCTGCCGCTCCCGCAGCTGATGCCAAGCCAGCAGACGCTGCTGCCGCTCCGGCTGCTGCCCCTGCTGCAGCTCCAGCTGCCGAAATGAAGAAGTAAGAATTACGCTTCGTAAAGTTGGGTAAGCAAATGCCAGCCTTCGGGCTGGCATTTTTATTTCATGCCACGACTTTGACGGGAGCAGCCCGCACAGCTTTCAATGACAGCCTTGTGCAATCGCAAGCATCTTGTCGTTACGCAATTTGCGTGCAGCCTCGACGCTCAGTCCAATCAGCAACTCGGGTGCAAGGGGAACATCCCAGTGGGCCTGAAACAAATCGACCGCATCGCCGGAATCAAGCTGTGCCCGGTAGATTCGTTCCTGATATGCCGGCGCATCGGGCAGCGCCACGAGTTCAACCGCTTGAATAATCACGACAAACCTCCGAGGATCATTGTGCGCAACGCACACTAACTACCTCGGCAAATTTCGGCGAAGCTTTAGGCTATGATTTACACACCGGCCACATGGTGTCGATAATCAGGCAAAAGGATGGCAGAGAACAATGGTTTCGTCGCGATCGGGACCCGTTGAAATCATGTCCACCGGCACGCCGACCAAGGCTTCAATGCGTTTGATGTAGTCGCGGGCGGCAGCAGGCAGAGCATCAAGTGACTTTGCGCCGACGGTGCTTTCTTTCCAGCCGGACATTTCTTCATACAAAGGAACACAGCGGGCGGCATCCTCGGCGCCCACAGGGAAAATATCGACGGAGCGTCCGTCGAGCTGGTAACCGGTGCACAACTTCAGCGATTCCACGCCATCGAGTACGTCCAGTTTGGTCAAGCACATGCCGGAAATGCCGTTGATCTGGACTGACCGGCGCAACAGTGCAGCGTCAAACCAACCACAGCGGCGCGCTCGACCGGTGACGGTACCAAATTCACAACCTATTGACGACAAGTGATGTCCGACTCCGACATCAGTAGGCAATTCGGACGGGAACGGGCCGGAACCAACACGAGTTGTATAGGCTTTGGTGATACCGAGAATGTAGTGAAGCATGTTCGGACCGACCCCGGAACCGGCAGCGGCATTACCAGCGACGCAGTTACTCGAGGTCACAAACGGATATGTTCCGTGGTCGACGTCAAGCAAGCTACCCTGAGCCCCTTCAAACAATAGATTCCCGCCGGCCTTATGGACTGCGTACAGAGCCGAGGACACGTCGCCAACCATTGGCTTCAGCCGTGGTACCAGTGCCATCGCATCATCGAAAGTTTTCTGAAATTCGATCGTCGTCGCCTTTAGATAATTGGCGAGAACGAAGTTGTGATAGTCAAGATTTTCTCTAAGTTTGTCGGCAAACCGCTCTTCGTTGAGCAGGTCGGCAATGCGAATGGCACGGCGCGCTACTTTGTCCTCATAGGCTGGACCGATGCCTTTGCCAGTGGTGCCGATCTTGGCAGCGCCACGCGCAACTTCACGCGCCAAATCGATCGCGACATGGTAAGGCAGGATCACCGGGCAGGCTTCAGAAATTTTAAGGCGCGAAACAACTTCTACGCCGATGTCTCGCAATTTATCGATCTCGCGCATTACATCCGGAACCGAGACCACCACCCCATTTCCAATATAGCAGGCCACGCCCGGACGCATGATGCCGGAGGGAATCAGCTGCAAGGCAGTTTTCTTGCCGTTGATGACCAGCGTATGACCGGCATTGTGCCCGCCTTGAAAGCGCACGACAGCCTGAGCGTGATCCGTCAGCCAATCGACGATTTTGCCCTTGCCCTCGTCGCCCCACTGAGTTCCTATGACCACGACGTTGCGTGCGGGTTTGCTTGCTGCTATTGTCATTTCAGACGTCCTCAAGCATTTCAATTATCCATGCGCCGTCGCGCAGACTCAGTCGACGGTCACAGCCAGCCTCCCGCCACATTCCTTCATGGCCGGGAAGCGCGAGAATGACACGCTCACCGCCGGCACGCAAGCGCTCGGCTTCAGCATGCAAAGCGTCGTCCTCCGGCCAAGGAACAAGAATGGCACCGACGCCCTGCGAAGCCGGCGAAAGCCGAACTAGCTCGCGCAAATCCATGGAAAATCCAGTGGCGGGGCGCGAGCGGCCGTAAGCCTTGCCAACCTCATCATAACGACCGCCACGTGCAATCGCAGCAGCACTGCCCTCGCAGTAAGCTGCGTAAGCGACGCCGCTGTGATAGTGGTAGCCACGAAGATCGGCCAAATCAAAGCTGATGGGCAGATCGGCCAGCGCGTCGGCCAACCGACGCAATTCATCCAAGGCCAACGAAATTTCTTGGTCGGCCGGCAATAATGCGGAGGCGCGATCAAGGACTTCGCGCCCTCCATACAGTTCTGGCAATATCAGCAGCCCCCGTCGTAGAGGTTCAGCCACATCAGCCAACAACTCATGTAGTGTCGGCACATCTTTGGCCTGCAGCGCACCAAAAACCTCAAGTTCTGTTTCGGGACTCAAGCCGGCATTACGCGTCAGCGCACGGAACACGCGCACATGACCCAGATCGAGTCGGCTTGCCGCCAGACCACACTGCGCCAATGCTGCCGCCAGCAAACGGATAATTTCGATGTCAGCTTCCAGGCCCGCGTGGCCATACAGTTCCGCGCCAATCTGCAGCGGCTCACGGGTGGCCTGAAATCCGGCCGGCAAGGTGTGGACCACACTCCCGCAATAACACAAACGTGCCACGCCCCGGCGATCGAGCAGATGCGCGTCAATACGTGCCACCTGTGGCGTGATGTCAGCACGCAGCCCCATGCTGCGGCCGGAAAGTTGATCCACCAGTTTGAATGTTTGGAGGTCAACATCCCGTCCGCTACCCGTCAGCAGGGACTCGACATACTCCAGTAACGGCGGCATGACGAACTCGTAACCGTGACATGAGAAGGTGTCCAGCAGACGCCGGCGCAGATCTTCCAGTCGGGCAGCCTCATGCGGAAGAATGTCCTCAATCGCTTCCGGCAACAACCAGCGCAAGCTCGACATGCTTCAGCGCAATACCGTGAGCAAGACAACGCCAACCACCAGCGACGACAAGCCGATGAAGCGGATCTGTCCATCGCTCATTTCAGTGACACGTCGAAACGCTTCGCGCCAGATCTTTGGCGCGATAAAGGGAAGAAACCCTTCAATCACGAGCATCAGCGCGAAGGCGAGCAGCAACGTCTTGTCCATCTGGTGTTTACGTGCAGTTCGTCAGCTTACTTGCCCCGCCCGCTGTTCTTCAGGTACTTGAAGAAATCAGAATTCGGTTCGATTACCAACAGATCGCTCTTGCTGCGGAAACTGCCGCGGTAGGCTTCCAGGCTGCGATAAAAGGCATAGAACTCAGCATTTTCACTAAATGCCTTGCCATAAATCGAGGCCGCTTTCGCATCACCTTCACCCTTGACCTTCTGCGCATCGCGATAGGCTTCAGCAACAGTCACCTCGCGCTGACGATCCGCATCGGCGCGAATTTTCTCCGCTTCTGCGGAACCTTCCGAGCGCAGTTCGTTGGCGACACGTTTACGTTCGGTCTCCATCCGCCGATAAACCGACTCTGACACTTCTGGCGGAAGATCAACGCGCTTGAGACGCACATCCACAATTTCCACGCCAATAGCACGCATGTCAGCATCGGCCTTTTTCTGCACCTCAGCCATGATTTTTTCACGCGCACCGGAAACGACATCATGAACCGTGCGTTTACCGAACTCCTCGCGCAGACCGGCATTCACTGTTTGCGTCAAACGGGTCCGGGCGATCTGCTCATCGCCGGCGACCGAGATGTAGTAGGTCTTGACGTCGGCGATCCTCCACTTGATGAACGAATCCACCAACACCGGCTTCTTCTCGGCCGTCAGAAATCGCTCCGGCTCGGCCGAATCCAGCGTCAGGATCCGCTTTTCAAATAGTCGCACGTTCTGGATCAACGGCCACTTGAATGTCAAGCCAGGCTCCTTGATGACTTCCTTGATTTCCCCGAGCTGAAAAATGATCGCGTATTGCCGCTGATCCACCGTGAACAAGGTCATGCCAAGCAAGACCACGACGGCGAAAAGGCTGGAGGCAATAAATGGCAGGCTGCGTTGCATCACCGTTCTCCTCTTTCACGCGAGCGCAGCGATTCTCGCGAGCGCCCGTCGGAACCACGTTCGACCGTCGGGACACGCTCGGTCTGAGGCGGGGCCTCGCCACTAAAAGTCGGCGCTGGCGACACGGCGTTTGCATGACCGGTCGCAGGAGCGGCAAGTTGCAGGGAATCTGCGGAGGTATTGGCGGCGCTGTTGGCAACCCCCGCGCCGGCAGCGGCCTGCATCAGTTTGTCGAGTGGAAGATAAAGCAGATTGCCCTGACCCTTGGCATCCACCATGACCTTGCTGGTACTGGAATAAACCTGTTGCATGGTTTCAAGATACAAGCGTTGTCTCGTCACTTCGGGTGCCTTCTGATATTCCGTCAATATCTGTTTGAAGCGCGAGGCATCACCCTCGGCCATGGCAATAATGCGCTGCTTGTATCCGCTGGCCTCTTCGAACAAGCGTGCGGCAGTACCGCGAGCCTTCGGGACCACGTCGTTGGCGTAGGCCTGACCTTCGTTCTTATGCCGCTCACGATCTTGTCCGGCCTTCACCGCATCGTCAAATGCCGCCTGAACCTGCTCGGGCGGCTGAGTTCCTTGCATGCTGACCGAGCGAACCTGAATGCCCGTCTGGTAACGATCCAATATTTCCTGGATCAATTTTTGCGTATTGGCGGCAATCGCATCGCGCCCTTCATACAAAACGAAATCCATCTTGCTCTTGCCGACCACTTCGCGAATTGCCGTTTCGGACGCCTGCATGACCGAATCGTCGGCATGCCGATTGTTGAACAAGTACGCCTGCGGATCCTTGAGCAAATATTGCACGGCGAACTGCACGCTGACGATATTCTCATCATCCGTCAACATCAGGGCCTCTTTGGGCACCTTGTTCTTCTCTGTCCCTCGATATCCGATTTCGATAGTGCGTACGCCGCTGAGGTTCACTGTTTCGTGTGTTTGCACCGGCCACGGGAGTCGCCAGCGCAATCCGGGTTCCGTGATTTCCTTGAAGCGTCCAAATTGCAACACCACGCCGCGTTGACTCGCATCGACGATATAAAAGCCACTCGCCGACCACAGCAAAAGGACCAATCCCAGGACAACTCCGACGCCGCCACCGAACTGGCGCGGGCTGATCGACGGCATGCCACCGTTGCCGCCTCCTCCGTTTCCGCCCGTCTTTTTGTCGCCAAACATACCGGACAATCGGCGATTGAAGTCACGCCAGATTTCCTCGAGATCGGGCGGCCCCTGATTGCCGCCACCACGTTTACCGCCGCCGGGCGAATTGCCCCAGTCGTTGTCATTCAAAGACATCAATATTCCTGCAATCACGATAGCTCAGCCTGGGAGTTGTTAGGATTAGTGGGGGAACTCTTCGCCAAAGACGGCACATGCAAAAAGTTCCGTCTATATGGTTTCGTAGCTGTTTGTTTGTCTTTTCTGGTCTTTGGCGATTCCCGCCAAAGCATCGCGTAACAGGCTCAAACCTTCGCCGCTGCGGGCACTCAATCGAACGCGGCGAATCTTACCATAAGCGTCCTCCGACCGACTTTCATCGTCACCCGGCTCATCATAATCAATCCCCGGTGCAGCGGACGTAGCGTCGATCTTGTTCCAGACCAGAATCTGCGGCACATCAGCAGCACCGATTTCCGCCAGCACCTTGTTCACCGAATCGATCTGCTGATCTCGCGCCGGACTGGCGGAATCAACGACATGCAAAAGAAGGTCGGCCTGCGCTGTTTCTTCCAGAGTGGCGTGAAAGGACGCCACCAGCGAGTGCGGCAGGTCGCGGATAAAACCGACGGTATCCGAGAGCACAATCTGCCCCGCACCCTCGACGTAGAGTCTCCGCGACGTCGTATCAAGGGTTGCAAACAATTGATCGGCAGCGTAGGCCCCAGCTTTGGTCAGGGCATTGAACAAGGTGCTCTTGCCCGCGTTGGTATAGCCGACCAGAGAAACCGCGAGCACATCACCACGATCGCGCGCCTTGCGCCGGACAGCGCGTTGCCGTTCCAACAGTTTCAAGCGATCCTTGAGCAAGGCGACGCGCTTGCCAAGCAGACGACGGTCGGTTTCCAATTGCTTTTCGCCGGGGCCGCGCATGCCAACGCCACCTTTTTCCCGGTCGAGGTGGGTCCAACCGCGCACGAGGCGCGTCGCCATATGCTGCAGTTGCGCAAGCTCAACCTGCAGCTTTCCTTCATGACTGTTGGCACGCAGGGCAAAAATATCGAGGATCAGCGAGTTCCGGTCCACGACGCGCATCTTCAACTCACGTTCCAGATTGCGTTGTTGCCCGGGCGAAAGCGCATGATTGAACACGACCAGATCAGCCTCGTGCTCGCGGGCGAATTCAGCAATTTCGACAACCTTGCCCTTACCCGCAAACAATGAAGGATCGGGCGCTGAACGCCGCCCAGTAACCACACCGACGGACTCCGCGGCTGCGCTCGATACCAGCAGGGCAAATTCAGCGAGTCGCTCGGCGAAATCACCCTCGTTGAAATCCAGTTGCACCAAAGCGGCCTTTTCGCCGCCGGCAGGCCGATCAAACACTCAATTCAGGATGCGGCATGGCTTGCATCGACACTCACTCACCGATTGCACCACCCGTCTATTCGTCCTCAGCATGTTCTTGGGCGAAATTGACCGGGCGACCAGGCACGATGGTAGAAATTGCATGCTTGTAAACCATCTGAGTGACGGTATTTTTAAGCAACACCACGTACTGGTCGAACGATTCCACCTGTCCCTGCAACTTGATGCCGTTGACAAGATAAATCGAAACCGGGACATGTTCACGACGAAGTGTGTTTAAAAACGGGTCTTGTAAGGTTTGCCCTTTGTTGCTCATGTAATGCCTCTTCTTGTTGTTGTTGAGTGTGCCAGAAAATCACTGACCGACTAATCGTATACGAATTATCAGCCAGCTGCTATCACCTGATGTGCATTCGCGCCGACAATTGTTGGACTTCCCCCCCTGATTCTTCATTCCTTGTCCGCAAACGGGTTCTCCGTGCTCTTGTACTGGATCCGCAAGGGGGTTCCATCGAGCTTGAACACTTCCATGAAGTGATGCTCAAGGAAGCGCGTATACGAAGCAGGAATGTTGTCCAGTGCATTACCGTGAATGACAATGATCGGCGGATTGCTGCCGCCTTGATGGGCGTAGCGCAACTTGGGACGGAACAAACCATGACGCGGTGGCGTCTGCTTTTCCACCGCTGAGATCAGTGCACGCGTCAGCTTGGGCGTTGACAGCTTGGCCATCGCCGCCGCATAGGCCTTATTGACCGAGCCGAGAATCGCCCCGACGCCCTGACCTTTGAGCGCTGAAACGTAGTGCATCTTTGCAAACCCAAGAAAAACAAGCTTGCGTGCGATGTCCTGCTTGATTCGCTCGCGCCGGTAATCGTCAACCGTATCCCATTTGTTGACAGCGACCACCAAGGCCCTTCCTGCATCGATGATGAAACCGGCGATGTGCGCATCCTGATCCGAAATATCCTGACTGGCATCCAGCATCAACACTACCACATTGGATTCTTCAACCGCCTGCAGCGTTTTAATGACCGAGAATTTTTCAATCGTCTCGAATACTTTGCCACGACGGCGCAAACCCGCAGTATCAATGAGGGTATAGCTGCGACCGTTCTTTTCAAAAGGCACTTCGATCGCGTCGCGCGTCGTGCCCGGCATGTCGAAAGCGATTACGCGCTCTTCACCAAGGAGCGTATTGATGAAGGTGCTTTTGCCGACATTCGGCCGGCCAACGATTGCCACACGCGGGCCATGCTGCTCGTCGCCACTATCGTCCTTGTCCGGGAATCGTTCCAGCGCCAATTCGACCAGTTCGCGCACCCCTTCGCCATGCGACGAGGAAATGACATACGGCTCACCACAGCCAAGCTCAAAGAATTCCGCCGCGACGACATCGCGATTCATTCCCTCGCCCTTGTTTGCCGCCAGCAGCACTGGACGCCCGCTACGCCGCAACAGATCAGCGATCACCTTGTCCTGCGGCGTCAGTCCGGTACGGACATCAACAACAAAAAGCAGTACATCGGCTTCCGCAATGGCGGCCTCGGCCTGACGTGCCATTTCGTGCACGATGCCCTCTTTCGCCTGCGGCTCAAAACCGCCGGTATCAACCACCAAATGTGGCTTGGTACCCAGGCGACCATGGCCGTAGTGCCGGTCGCGCGTGAGGCCGGGCTGATCTGCCACCAGCGCATCACGTGAACGGGTCATCCGGTTGAACAGCGTCGACTTGCCGACGTTTGGCCGGCCAACGATAACCAGGGTAGGTTTCATCGGATCCCGAGAGCGAATAGCCCGCCATTGACTGCCTGAACCAGCGCACCGTCACCCAGACGAACCAGTTCGCTGCGGACCGGGCTGCCATCGGTAGTCAATCGTCCGATCAAGGCTCCGTCCGATTGGCGGAGCAGATGCACGATGCCCTGATAATCAGCAACCGCGATTTCAGTCGTCGTTGCAGTGCCCAGCACCAGTGGTCGGGAAAGCGTACGGTTGAGCAATTTATCCTGCTTCCAAACACTCGCACCCGTAGTTCGATCAAGCGCGATTACTGCGCCGGTATCATCGGTCACGTACACGTGAAGCGCATCAACATCGAGGCCGGCGCTAGAGGACATGTCGCGCGACCAGAGAACATTGCCGTTGGTCAGGTCAAAGCAGGACACGCGTCCCTGAAACGTCGCGGCGCAGACCAGCCCACCATTCACCACGGGGCGACTGGTCACGTCGGCCACACGTTCCAACTCCGTCGAGCCCTTGGGCAAGGCGACCGCGCCCTCCCAAATCGCAGTACCGTTGTTGTTGGCGATCGCCACCAACTTGCCGCCGGGGAAACCGACTAGGGTCACCTTGCCATCGACCTGAACACCCACATTGGAACGAAGTACCAGCGTTGGCGTGATCCGTTGGTAAAGCCAGCGACGCTTGCCGCTTTGAGCATCAAAACCATATATACGTGAATCCGCAGACCGCGCAACAATGAGATCACCCGCGAACGCAGGTGCCGCCAATACCTCGGAACTCACCTGCGTACGCCAGAGTTCACGTCCGTTGGCCGCATCAAACACCAGCACCTCGCCTTTCGGCGTGCCTACCGCGACGCGCTTGCCATCGCTGCCAACACCGCCAGAGAGAGTTTGCCCAACCGAGATCTTCCAGCCCGCAGAACCCGATTTGTCGAGTCTCGCCAGTGAGCCATCGCGGGCAGCCACAAAAATCGCCTCCGCAGCGACGGCCGGCGTAAAGGTAAATTCACCCGCTGAACCCGCGTTGGCCTGCCAAGTACGCTGCACCTTGCTGCTGATCTCAATGGGCTTCAGCTCAGTCGGTTTGACCTTAGGATCGGATGAGAACGGGTTGATCGCATCCAACCCGGAACTCAGACTCGAGCACCCCCCCAGATACAAACCCATTGCGGCGACAATGAGCAGACGGGCAGTCACAATCGCGCCCCGGCGCATTATTTGGCACTCCCGCTACCAGAATGTTCCAGCTTGGCACGCAACACCTCCCGGTAGGCGTCGTTGCGGCCACGTTCGGCATCACCCGCACTATCGACCGGGCTCCTGCTATCCAGCGCCTTGAGCGCCTCTTCATAGGCTGCGCGCGACTCGGCGACCTGTCCCTTGGCGGCATAAATATCGCCCTTGAGCTCGCCGTGGCGGGCCAGAAAGGAAGGCGCTGGCGCTGCTTCGAGGCGCTTGAGTGCGCCATCAAAATCTTTTTCATCGAGTAGCACCGACGCCAGACGCACGTTGGCCAGTTGTCGCATCGCATCATCGCCGGCGTTATCCGCAGCCCACTGCAATTGCGCTTGCGCGGTCTTGCCGTCTCCCGTGTCGATCTGCACTCGGGCCGAGACCAATGCTCCCATTCCCGCATAGGCCGTGCGCGGATACTTGTCGATCAATTCTCCGGCCAATTCACGCGTGCGTTTTCCATCACGCTGTCCAGCCGCCTGCTGCAATGCTGCATATACCGCTGAGGCTTTTATCGACTGGTCGCGCTGCCACCAGGTCCATCCCTGCCAGCCAGCCACCGCCACCGCCACCGCCAGCATGACGCTGGTCACCAGGTTCCCATGTTGCTTCCACCAGGTCTTCAGCTCGTCGAGCTGTTCCTGTTCTTCAAGGTCATAAACTGCCATCATTCGCTTTCTTCGTTAGTTTCCATTGGAAAAATCAACTCGCCAAGATATTCGGCAAGCTGATCAAAACTGACACGGGTTTGCGTCTCCCGCTGACCACCCGCTTCAGCGAATCCCTCGCGTAACGGTTTGACGCTGACTTCGTTTGCCGCCGCCTCGTCATCGCCGATTATCAATGCTGCGAATGCACCCGATGCATTGGCTTTTTTCATCTGCGATTTGAAGCTGCCGCCACCGCAGTGCAGCTGCACCGCAAACCCCGCATCGCGCATACGTTCGGCCACACGAAAAGCAAAACGTGCCGCAGCCCCACCTTCGGCCTCGCCTTGATGCACCAGATACGCGTCAGGTCCTTCCGCAACCTGCGTATTGCCCTGATCTTGCCAAAGTGCCAACAAACGTTCCATGCCCATAGCGAAGCCGCACGCGGGTGCCCGTTTGCCACCCAACTGCTCAATCAGGCCGTCGTAGCGTCCACCGGCACATACCGTACCCTGAGCGCCTAACTCCTCGCTCACCCACTCAAACACTGTCAGATTGTAATAATCGAGGCCTCTAACCAATCGCGGATTAATGCGGTAAGGAATGATGGCGTCTTTCAACAATTGCTGCAGTTCGTCAAAATGACGCCGGGACTCGGCACCAAGAAAACCAATTAATTTGGGCGCTCCTTCAACCAGTTCCTGCATCGCCGGATTCTTGGTATCGAGGATGCGCAAGGGATTGCTGTGCAAGCGGCGCTGGGCTTCGGCATCGAGTTGATCGCCATGCTTTTCAAAGTACGCGATCAGCTCAGCGCGGTGACGCGAACGTTCTTCGCTCTGACCCAAGGTGTTGATTTCAAGTCGGATACCGGTCAGACCAAGGTCATCCCACAATCGTGCACACATGGCGATCTGCTCGGCATCGATGTCGGGGCCGGCGAACCCGAGCGCTTCCACGCCGACTTGGTGAAACTGCCGGTAGCGGCCTTTCTGCGGCCGCTCGTGACGAAACATCGGCCCCATGTACCACAGGCGCTTGGGTCCTTCATACAGCAGGTTGTGCTGCATCACGGCGCGCACGCATGACGCGGTGCCCTCCGGGCGCAAGGTGAGCGAATCCCCATTGAGAGCATCCGTGAAGGAATACATTTCCTTTTCGACGATGTCGGTAACTTCGCCTATTGCCCGCTTGAACAAGGCTGTCGGCTCGACCAGCGGCATACGGATCGGACGATAGGCGTAACTTTGCAACCAGTCACGCAGCGTAGCTTCAAATTGTTCCCATATTTCGGCGTCAGCCGGCAGGATGTCATTCATCCCGCGGATGGCTTGAAGGGGTGTACTCATAAAAGACCGCGAACGTCAGACCACGGTATCGAGTCGCGGATAGCTGCGCTCGACATACTGGTCGAT
>CAZAGR010000004.1:11812-27015 GCA_964484585.1 uncultured Propionivibrio sp.
ATGTCCTGTGCGAGTTCCTGAAATGTCGTGCTGGTTGTCCGCCCGCAGCCTGGGCATGCGGCTACCAGCGGTGTAAATGCGCGAAGGCCCATGGTCTGCAGAATTTCCTGGGCAACAATGACCTCGCGCGTGCGGTCTCCATTCGGTTCCGGGGTCAAGGAAACCCTGAGCGTGTCGCCAATGCCTTCCTGCAAAAGCACAGCCATTGCAGCACTGGAGGCAACAATTCCCTTGCTACCCATCCCCGCCTCGGTCAAGCCAAGATGCAAGGGATAGTCACAACGCCTAGCCAGTTCGCGATAAACCGCGATCAGATCCTGCACGCCTGAGACCTTGCACGACAGGATGATCTTGTCACCCGCCAGGCCTAAACTCTCGGCTTGGACAGCAGACTCCAACGCGGAGGTTACCATCGCCTCGCGCATGATGGCGCCGGCATCCTTGGGTTCCGCGCGCTTCGCGTTCTCATCCATTACCCGCGCGAGCAGCGCTTGATCCAGGCTACCCCAATTCACGCCAATGCGGATCGGCTTGTCGAAACGGCAGGCAATTTCGATTAGCTGGGCAAACTGTTCGTCGCGCTTCGCACCCTTGCCCACGTTGCCGGGATTGATCCGCAACTTGGCGAGCGCCTCGGCGCAGGCCGGATGCTCTGTCAGCAGTTTATGGCCGTTGAAATGGAAGTCTCCGATCAAGGGAACGTCGACATTCAACTGCTCGAGGCGTTCGCGGATTTTCGGCACAGCGGCAGCCGCTTCGCGTGTGTTTACCGTGATGCGTACCAGTTCTGACCCAGCGCGCGCCAGTTCGGCAACCTGCTTTGCCGTATTGAAAATGTCCTCGGTATCGGTGTTGGTCATGGACTGGACAACAATCGGTGCCGTCCCGCCAACGCCGACTTTTCCAACCAGCGCACGCCGGCTCGCCCGGCGCGCAGTCACGCCAGCTCGCGCTTCAGAACTCGCACCGGGAAATAAATCACTCATGAACTGCCCACCCAGCCCTGCACCACATCATTTGGTCCGCGCTTATTCCGCTTATTCAATCGAGAGCCGCGCCACGTTCTCACGCGTATAGGGCTTAAGGTCGATGCTGCGCGCACCGTAACTGACCCGGACGGCTGACGCACGACCAATCCAGATTTGAAACGGCGCCTTGCCATCGACCACCTGGCGCGTTCCCTTGGGATACTCGCCACGAAACACGATCGACTGCGACGCATCCGTCACCTCGACCCAGGAAAGCTCGTCAAATTCCACCACGAGAACAGCCGGCGGCATTACTGCATCGCCGGTCACTGCGGTTACTGCGGTGGCATTGGCTTCGCCTGGATTAGCCACGGTCGCGGCGACTTCCAACGCCGGCAAGGGAGTCGCCGGTACGTCGACAATCTTCACCGGCATCGGGGTAACGCCGCCGGCTTCGCTTGTGCCGCGCGCCCCGACATCCATATTCATATTGACATAAACCGCCACAACGGCGAACAAGCCGATACCAATGAGCAAGACCCATAGCACCGCGCGGGATATCCTCGCCGCCTTGGTGCCAGCGCTGGCCATTCCGATATTGCTGGGTGGCCGAACGTCGGTCTGCCCCACTTCACTGCGAACGTCGAGTTCGGCCAGCACCGGCTCCGGACTGATTTTCAACAGCTTTGCGTAACCACGAATCATGCCGCGTACCAACGTGCCACCGGGCAAGCGTGAATGATCGTCGCGCTCAAGCGCCGCGATCTGATGAGCACTGAATCGCAGTGTCTCGGCTATTTGCTCGAGACTCAAACCACGCGCCAAACGTGCGGCACGCAGGCGACTGCCGGCGGTTTCGCGACCACCCGCAATGGAATCCGCCGGTCGTGCCTCACTGGCATCACCCCCGCTTTCGCTATTGACGGCCAGGTCGCTCACTCATAGTCCCCTTGTTGTAGCTTTCGCGTCTCTGCTGAGGTAGGGAACACCCGCTTCAGTCGCCCTGTTTGTCGCGCCTCGCCATCACGATTACCCAACTTGCGCTCGATACGCAAGGCCAGCCAGGTCGCATCTGCTGGAAGTTCCGTCGCTTTTTCCAGATCGGCAATCGACTGGCGCGCTTCCGCATAGCGACCTTGGCGATACGCAAGCTCGGCCAGCCAGTACAACGCGGTCGTATTTCCCGAATCCAGCTTCAATGCGCGCACCAGATAGTCTTCACCGGCCTTGGTGTCCTTCAATCTGATCGCACAGATTCCCGCGTTTGCCAGCGGCTTGGACGGAGTTTGATACAAGGGGTTACGGGCAGAGGCTAGAAAATATTCGAGTGACTGTTTCTCACGACCCGTCTGGCAAAGGAACCAGCCGTAGGTGTTGAAAATCTCCGGGTCGCCCGGCGCATAGCGCAATGCCTCACCAAAATTCTCTTCAGCCAGTTTTTGCTCATTCATCAGCATATGTGTCAGCCCAAGCAGATTGTAGGCAGGCGCGTAGTTGGGCGCGGCCTTGATTGCAATCCGTGCTTCCTCGAGCGCCACGGCGAAGCGATTGTCCTGCAGATACAGCGAACCCAATTCCGTATGAATTTTTGCGCGCTGATGCGCATCACCCACCGGAGTCTGGGCTGAAATCGGTTGGCGTGCGCCGTCGCGCGGGACACTTGGCCCACCGGATGTGGTGCAGGAGATCAAGCTCGTCACGACAACGCCAAGTGCCAACCCACGCAGCAGACTTCGGTACATTAGCGTATCTCCATGCTTGAATTAACGTTCGGTCGATGCGCGCTGGTGCTCACCACTGGAATACCGCGCAAGCTGCGCTTGGTTCTGTCATTGACCTGGCCCGCAAGCTGGCCACAGGCTGCATCGATATCGTCGCCACGCGTTTTTCGCGTCGTCGTCACAATGCCCGCGCGAATCAGAATTTCAGCAAAGTGGCGAATCCGTTCCCGTGAGGAACATTTGAAGCCGGAATTTGGGAACGGGTTGAACGGAATCAAATTGAGTTTGCAGGGTACGTCACGCACCAGATCGACGAGCGCATGAGCCTCGGCATCGCCATCATTGACTCCGTCGAGCATCACATATTCAAAGGTCACGAAATCACGTGGGGCGTAACGCAGGTAACGCCGGCAGGCCGCCATCAGTTCAACCAAAGGATACTTCCGGTTGATGGGCACCAGTTCATTACGTAATGAATCCGTCGGTGCGTGCAACGACACCGCCAAGGCTACCGGACAGGCTTCGGCCAACCGATCCATCGCGGGCACGATGCCGGAAGTTGATACCGTTACGCGGCGACGTGACAGCCCATAGGCATGGTCATCGAGCATCAGGCGCAGCGCCGGTACCAAATTATCAAAGTTCGTCAGCGGCTCACCCATGCCCATCATGACGACATTGCTGATGATGCGTTCTCCACGCTGCTCCGGTGCGACATCCTGGCGCAGCAGGCGGTTCGCCTGCCAAAGTTGTCCTATGATTTCTGCGGTCGTCAAATTACGGTTGAAACCCTGTCGCCCGGTCGAACAAAATGCGCACTCCAGCGCGCAGCCGGCCTGGGAAGAAACACACAAGGTTCCGCGATCAGCCTCCGGAATAAATACCGTTTCCACCGCATTACCTGTTCCAACGTCAAACAAAAACTTGCGCGTACCGTCATCCGAAAGCTTGTCGCTAATAGTCGGCGGTGGCGACACGGCGGCAGTCAGTTTCAGCTTCTCGCGCAAGGATTTCGCAATATCGCTCATTGCGTCAAAATCATCCACCCCGCCCTGATGCATCCAACGCAACACCTGACGCGCGCGAAACGGCTTTTCACCCTGCTGCGCGAAATGGTTGATCAGACCTTCTGCGTCGAAATCAAGAAGATTTACCACCGGAGATTCACCACCACGGCAAATTAACGCGAGTAAACGTTCATCGTCGGAAAGAAATAAGCTATCTCGGCAGCAGCTGTATCAGCCGCGTCAGAGCCATGCACGGCGTTCGCATCGATGCTGTCCGCAAAGTCGGCACGGATGGTCCCGGGCGCAGCTTTCTTCGGATCGGTGGCGCCCATCAGGTCTCGATTCTTGGCGATTGCGCCCTCGCCTTCCAAGGCTTGAACCATGACCGGACCGGAAATCATGAACTCGACCAGATCCTTGAAAAACGGGCGATCCTTATGTACGGCATAGAAACCTTCAGCGTCCTTGCGGGACAGCTGAACCATACGCGAAGCAACAATCTTCAAACCATTGGACTCAAAGCGGGAATAAATCTTGCCAATCACGTTCTTGGCTACGGCATCGGGTTTGATGATCGACAGGGTACGTTCAACAGTCATACTAATCTCCAATAAAAGCATAGGTAAAACAGGGAATTGGAGATTTTATCGCAGATTTGAAGGGGCCTTGGCTGCGCGCCCAGAAAAAAGCCCCCTGCTCACGTCACAAAGGAGCCGTCGATTGTTGGCGATTCTCGGAAGCACGAGCAACACTGGCCGCGCGACCTCGGCCGTCAGTCGTCTTCCTGGAAGGCTTCTTCGCGTGTCTTGCGGAAGGCGGGGACAAGCACCATGCACAAGAACACCAGCGCAAGTGCCAGCATGGTCGCGCTGATCGGACGAGTGATAAAGACTGTCGGATCGCCGCGAGACAGCAGTAGGGCGCGACGCAGATACTCTTCCATCATCGGACCCAGGATGAAACCAAGCAACATCGGCGCCGGTTCGCAATCAAGCTTGAGGCAGACGTAGCCGAACAGGCCGAACAGTGCCATCAGGTAGACGTCAAAGTCACTGTTGTTGAGTGAAAACACGCCGATGGAACAGAACACCAGGATGGCCGGATAGAGCAGATGATAGGGCACGGAAATCAACCGCACCCACAAGCCGATCATCGGCAGATTCAACACGATCAGGAAGAAATTGCCGATCCACATGGAAACGATGACGCCCCAAAAAAGAGCTGGCTGTTCCGTCATGACGGAGGGCCCGGGTTGGATGCCCTGAATGATCATCGCCCCGATCATCAGCGCCATGACCGGATTCGAGGGAATTCCGAGCGTCAGCATCGGAATGAATGACGTCTGCGCACCGGCATTGTTGGCCGCCTCCGGCGCTGCAACGCCCTCGATCGCACCCTTGCCAAACTGGGCGGAATTTTTTGAAATCTTCTTTTCGACCGAGTACGCGGCAAAAGAAGCCAGCATGGCGCCGCCACCCGGCAGAATCCCGAGCATCGACCCCAGCGCCGTGCCGCGCAATATCGGCGCGGCAATCCGTTTCAGGTCCTCCTTGGACAACATCAGGCCCGACACCGTCTTGGACATGACCGCGCGCGTACTCTCGTTTTCCAGGTTGCGGATGATTTCGCCCAAGCCAAACATGCCCATGCCGACCACCACAAAACCGATTCCATCGGCCAGCTGAGGCAAATCAAAATCAAACCGGGCGACGCCGGAATTCACATCCGTACCGATCAGGCCCAGAATCAGCCCGACCAGAATCATGCCGATGGCGTGCAACAGCGAACCATGTGCCAGCACCACAGAGGCGACGAGCCCGAGCACCATCAGCGCAAAGTATTCGGCAGGGCCAAAATTGAGCGCCAGTTCGGCGAGAGGCGGGGCAAACAGGGCGAGCAGAAAAGTGGCAACAGTGCCGGCAAAAAAGGAACCGATTGCCGCCGTGGCAAGCGCTTTGCCCGCATGGCCTTGCCTTGCCATCTGGTAGCCATCAAGCGCAGTCACGACTGATGATGATTCGCCCGGCAGATTGACCAAAATTGCAGTGGTCGACCCACCGTATTGAGCGCCGTAGTAGATTCCCGCCAGCATAATCAGCGATGACTCGGGCGGCAGGCCGAACGTCACCGGAAGCAGCATGGCAATAGTGGCGACCGGACCCAATCCCGGCAACACGCCGATCGCGGTACCGAGGAAAACACCGCCAAGGCAGTACAACAGGTTAGCTGCGGTCAATGCCGTCGCGAAACCGAGACTCAGGTTGGCCATCAGTTCCGTCATTTTTTTACCTCGCTCAACCCTTAAGCCACGGGCCAATCAGGGGCAAGGGGACGCCGAGCGCCTTGATGAAAACCAGGGCGCAAAATCCCGTCAACAGTGCCGCCAAGGACATAGCCTTAATTTCCCAACGGAACTTGGCACTGCCTCGCGCACTCAACAGAATCAAGACAATCACCGCGGGCACCAGCCCTGCACCGCGCGCCAGAACTCCGAACAGAATGACCGATACGGTAATGAACAGCAGCCCACGCCAGGCAAAGGCTCCAATCTCCCCCTCAACATCAACTCGGAAAGACCTGATCAGCGCGAGAACGCCGACCACAATCAGCAGAGCGCCAAGAATGCTCGGGAAATAAGCCGGGCCCATTTTGGTGGCCGTGCCCAACGGATAGTCACGAGCGATGACCACCGTCGCAATCCCGATCACCAGATAAATGACTGCAGCCCAGAAATCCTTTGTGCCCTTGATCAACATTGCCCTGCCCGGCCCACGGAATCAGTTGCGCGCCATCCGGCAGGGTACAAAGCGGCCACCGCAGCGGTCACGGCTCAATCCGCGTACACGCCGGCCTTCTTTATGATCGGTCCCCATTTGTCGATCTCAGCCTTCAGATGGGCTCGCAATGCCTGCGGCGTGGCGCGACTCTCGACCACGGGTTCGGTACCCAGATCACCGAAACGCTGAATAACCGCAGGATCTTTCAAGGCCAGCTGCAAGGCCTTGGTCAGGCGATCAATAATTGGTTTCGGGGTCGACTTCGGTGCATACAATCCATGCCACACAACAACTTCGAAGTTGGGCAACCCGGCCTCATGCAAGGTGGGCAGGTCGCTGAGGGATGGCACGCGAGTCTTGGTCGTCACACCGTACGCCTTGACTTTTCCGGCCTTGATCTGGCTCGTCGTGTTCGTGGTTTGGTCGCACATGAAATCAACCTGCCCGCCGAGCAGATCATTCATTGCGGGGCCGGTTCCCTTGTACGGCACCGTCGTTACGTCGGTCTCGATCGCACCCATGAAGAGCATGCCACACAGGTGCGACGCCGCGCCCAGTCCGGCGTTGGCGTAACTCACCTTGTCCTTGTTCGCTTTGACGTAGGCCACAAGCTCCTTGAAATCTTTGGCCGGAAAGTCCTTGCGCGCGATGAGGGTCATCGGTACATCAGTTACCAGGCCAATCGGCTCGAAATCATCGATCGCGTTATAGGTCAGCTTCTTGTAGAGCGCCGGCGCAGTTGACTGGCCGATGTGGTGAAGAAAAAGTGTATATCCGTCAGGCGCCGCTCGCGCTGCCCGGCCGGCACCGAGCGTACCACCAGCACCGGCCACATTTTCTACGATCATCTGCTGACCGAGCGAGGTGCCCATGGACTGAGCAAGCAGCCGCGCCACGGTATCCGTTGGTCCTCCTGCTGAAAACGGCACAATCACCGTGATGATCTTGTCTGGATAAACCTCGGCAACTGCCGTGCCGCCTCCGAGAACAAGCGCTACCGAAAGTACGCACTTCATCAATCGTGTGAACATTTCCTTCTCCTTGAAAAATTGGCTACCTCTACGCGCATTGCGCGCATTGCGCACATTGCGTGCATTGCAATGGTGCAAATAAAACGCGCAGAGATGACGACACTGATTCCGGTTCAGTCCAAAAACACACCCAAACTTGTTGCCTACTGCAATTCTGTACCAAGTCTAGACCGTATTGAGCCAGCCCGCAAATACTCAAAATGGGACACAAAATGGGACGTCCAAAATTTATCGACGAAGGATGCGGTTCCCAAGCAATCACTTCAAGGGAATGGGCGTACCCGTCACCGCCACGGCGGTGATACTGTTCTTTGGGCTGCCGTCGACCAATCGGTCTGAATAAGTGAGATACACCAGCGCGTTCCTTGCCGGATCCACCATTCGAACGACGCGTAGATGTTTGAACAGAATAGACTGCTTTTGGGTAAAGACTTCCTGCTGCCGGGGAATCGGACCCTTGAAGGCAATGTTGCCAACCTGGCGGCACGCGATGGACGCTTCAGCCCTATCTTCTGCCAATCCGACCATTCCACTCAACCCACCAGTCTTGGCGTGCGAGAGATAGCAGCTCACGCCCGCAACCGCGGGATCGTCAAAGACCTCCACCACAATTTTGTGATCCGGCCCAATCAGTTTGAAGGCGGTGTCAACATCACCGAGGAACTCCGCCCGTGCGCCCGAAATAGTAGCCAGAGTCAGAATAAGGGCTGAGAGTATTTTTGAGTGCGGCATGCGTGAGTTCTTTCAATTCATGGCTTTGTAGGTTATTTGCGGCCAAAACATCTGGCAATCCGCCGAGAATTTCCGCCCTGCGACCCCTTCAGCCTATTCAGGTTTCGCCAATGCGCGCTCAACGGCATCGAACATGCCCGGTGTCGCAGGGTCCCAGCTGTGTCGCGGACCGATCAGCAGTCCACCGTCAACGAGGATATGCGTTCCGGTGATAAAGGCTGCGTCATCGCTGGCGAGGAAGGCCACCGTACCGGCGATATCTTCCGGTCGGCCGCCACGAGCCACCGGTTGGGCATGATCGGCCATCGCCGCAATCATTCCATTGGCAGTAGTCTTTCTTTCATTCTCAAGCCCGAGTGCAGAAGCGAAAATATTGGTCTTGATGAACCCTGGACAGATCGCGTTGACGCGTATGCCATGCTTGGCGAGATCGCCTGCAGCAAGCTTCGAGAGATGCAGCACGCCGCCCTTGGCGACTGAATAGGCCGTCGGCGCCATTCCGGTCGAGAGCGCGGCAACCGATGCCGTATTGATAATCGAAGCGCCGGCGCGGCCGATCATATGCGGCACCGCATAGCGGATACCCATCGCGACCGAGCGCAGCAGCAAGTCCATGGTGCGGTCCCAGCCGTCGGCGTCAATTTCATCGATTGTCGCCCGCGCACCACCGGCGCCGGCGTTATTGAACACGATGTCGATGCCACCCGTCTTGGTGGCTGCAAAATCCATCAACGCCTTGATGTCTTCAACATTGCACACATCGGTGCGCTTGAAGAAAATCTTGCCGTTTGACGCCGCCGCGAGTTCCTTGCCACCCGCCTCATCGATGTCGGCTGCGATCACGGTTGCCCCTTCGGACGCCAAGCGCAACGCAGTCGCCTTGCCGATACCTGAAGCAGCGCCGGTTACAACCGCTGTTTTTCCAGTGAATCTCATCCTCATATCTCCCGTTAATTTGCTTGTCTCGATAAACCCACAACTACTCACGGTGGGTTCCGTTTGGGTACTTCGATTGTAAGCCAGCAAAATGCAAATCCGGCAGCGGCCAACTTGGTCCCGCACAAAAGCGTCATCTGCATCGGCATGAACAGCCGCTACTCAGGGGCGACTCCGTCCTGCGGCTTGCCATCAACCTTGACGGCAGGCATATCGTCATCCATCAGCACGCGATACCCCGGACCATCAAGATCTTCGTACTGTCCGCTACGCAGCGACCACCAGAACAGCCCGGCGATCACAAATACCAAGACCAGCGAGAGGGGAATCAGCAAATAGAGAATATCCATAAGGGCTACTTTTGACGCTGTAGCCGGAGCGCGTTGAGCACGACCAACAGCGAACTGGACGACATACCAATACCGGCCATCCAGGGCGTGACCCAACCAACAACCGCGAGCGGGATGGCCAGAAAATTGTAAGCGAACGACCACGCGAGATTCTGCCGCACGATGCGGACAGTGCGCCGCGCGATCGCCAAGCCATCGGCCAGCGCCATCAACCGGTCACCGAGCAGAACAATGTCGGCACTGGACCGCGCCAGATCTGCTCCACCTCCCATGGCAATCGACACTTGCGCTTGCGCCAGCACCGGGGCGTCATTCACACCATCGCCGGTCATCGCGATCACCTCGCCCGCAGTTTGCAGCACCGCTAAAGCGGCCTGTTTGTCTTCCGGCGACATACCCCCGCGAGCATCCTCGATTCCGAGCAGGCGCCCTACCCGTTCTGCCGCAGCCGGCGCATCGCCGCTAAAGATGGAGAGCAAAATCCCTTTCGCCCGCAGGGAATCGACCATCACGCGCGCCTCCGGCCGCAGCGTGTCGCTCAAACAAAAAAACGCCTGCCAACCATCACGCGTGCCCAGCGCAATCACCGTGTCGCCATCGCCGACTTTTTTCTCAATCAGATTGGGTAACCTCTGCGGGTGCATTTCAGCAATGAAACCCGGTCTTCCCAGGCGCCAGACAACTCCATCGATTTCACCCTCTACCCCGGCACCGTTCTTAGCCGATGCGCTGCCGACCACAAGGGTCGGATCATCATCCGCCTGCAACGCACGCGCAATTGGATGTGCCGAACCGCGCTCAAGCGCCGCTGCATATCGCCTGGCACCCGTCTCATCACCGGCGATCACGATCACCTCGCTCACCACCAACCGACCTTCCGTCAGCGTTCCGGTCTTGTCAAACACAAAATGCGTCGCCCGCGCCAGAGTTTCGATTGCATGGCCGCGAGTCACCAACACGCCGATTGACGCCAAGGCGCCGGTCGCCACGGTCAACGCCGCCGGCGTCGCCAATGACAGCGCACAAGGGCAACTCACCACCAGCACGGCCACGAAAATCCACAGCGCGCGGGACGGATCCAGCCACCACCACACCAACCCGCTGCCCACAGCCAGCACCAGCAAGGCGATCACAAAATGTGCCGCAACGCGATCCGCCATCACCACCAGTTGCGGCTTCTCCATAGCGGCGCGTTCCATCAACCGAGTGATCGCCGCCAGGCGCGTGCCCTCGCCGACATGCGTGACACGCATCACTAGCGGGCTCTCGACATTCAGACTGCCACCCGTCAGTTCGTCGCCCGGTGATTTTGAAACTGGAAAACTTTCTCCGGTCAGCAAGGACTCGTCGGCACAACTGGCGCCGGCGATCACCGTGCCGTCAGCGGGCACGGTTTCACCGGGGGCGATGCGCACCATGTCGCCGGTGTTCAAATCAGCCACGGCGACCCGCTCGGAGTGCCCCTCAGGCCAACCTGCGAGCCTTTCGGCAAAGGCCGGAATCGCGCGCGCCAGCACTTCAACCCCGCGCGCGGAGCGCTGTCGTGCGACCATTTCGAGATAGCGGCCGGAAAGCAGAAAGAAAACGAACATGGTGACCGAATCAAAGTACACCGCGCCGGATGCCGTGACCGTCGCCCAAGCGCTGGCAAGGAAAGCGGCGCCGACACCAAGCGCCACAGGCACATCCATCCCCACGCGGCGCAGCGCCAGATCACGCCGGGCGCTGACAAAAAATGGTGCGGCCGAATACAGTACGACGGGCAACGTGAGAATCAGGCTGGCCCAGCGCATCAATTGCTGGATATCCGGCGTCATGTCGCCCAACGTGTCCTTGGTACCGAGATCAGCCAGATATACCGGCACGGCGTACATCATCACCTGCATCATGCCGAAACCGGCAACGAAAAGCCGCCACAAGGCAGATTTGCGTTCCTTCTGGGCCAGCGCTTCAGAGCGGGCGATATCGTAGGGATGAGCGCGGTATCCGATCGCCGCGACTGCGGCCAGAATGGCAGACAGCTTCGTCTGCCGCGCATCCCAGCGCACTTGCCCCCGCCGCGTGGCATAGTTGATTGAAACACCGGTCACTCCCGGCTGATGCCCGATGTGCGCTTCATTAAGCCAGACGCAGGCGGCGCAGGTTATTCCCTCAAGCATCAGGTTGGCCTCCTGCTCATGTTCGCCGAACGGCCGCACAAAACTCTTTTGCACGTCCGGATGATCGAACAAGCGAAGCCCATTTAGCAAACCAGGCAAGGCATCCGGCAGCGCCTCCCGTTGGCTTTCCGGCAGAGCATCGCGATGCCGGTAATATTCCGTCAGACCACTACTGACAATCGCCTGCGCCACGGCCTGACAGCCGCCGCAGCACATTGCCCGCGACTCGCCGCCGATGAGCACAGGGAAATCGGCGCCCGCCGGCAGCGGCAGGCCGCAGTGATAACAGGCCGCCGCATCCGTGATTGCTACGCCACCACGCGTGGACACGTCGCGATTGCCGTCCCGCCAGCGCCGACTATTTCGGCGCCATGCGGATGGCGCCGTCTAGGCGAATGACTTCACCGTTCAACATTTCATTTTCGACAATGTGTTTGACCAGTGCGGCAAACTCCGCCGGGCGGCCCAAGCGTGAGGGAAAAGGCACCATTTTGCCCAGCGAATCCTGCGCTTCCTGAGGCAAGCCGAGCAGCATCGGCGTCTCGAATATCCCCGGCGCGATGGTCATCACGCGAATGCCAAAACGCGCCAACTCACGCGCGACCGGCAAGGTCATCGCCACCACACCGCCCTTCGAGGCCGAGTATGCGGCCTGCCCGATCTGCCCGTCAAATGCCGCCACCGAAGCGGTATTGATGATGACGCCGCGCTCGCCCGAGGCGTTCGGCGATGCCGCACTCATCACTTCGGCGGCAAGACGCAGCATGTTGAAACTGCCGATCAGGTTGATATTGACCGTGCGCGTGAATGACTCAAGCGCATGTATCCCGTTCTTGCCGAGCACCTTTTCTGCCGGCCCGACCCCCGCGCAATTGACCAAGCCATGCAAGGCACCAAATCGCGTCTGCGCTGCGCTGATGCACGCCTTGGCGCTGGCTTCATCGGACACGTTGGTCAACGCAAAAGCCGCGTGATCGCCCAACTCCGCCACTAGAGCCTCACCGGCAGCCTGATTCAGATCGGCCATCAGCACCTTGCCACCACCCTGCACCAATAACCGCGCGGTCGCGGCGCCCAAGCCAGACGCTCCGCCGGTAATAATGAAAACGCTGTCCTTGACCTGCATGAAATTCTCCCCAAGTTTGTTATGCGATGACCGCAGCCTTCTCGGTATTCTAGCCACGCTAGCCACGCGGCTATGGCGCTTTTTGCCACAGGACTATTTATTCCCACCTCTTTGAGCGTCCCGCGAAAAAATACAACTCTACCGTGACCACGTGATCCGCCGCGTCTTCACCAAATCTCTTGAATATTTTTGGCGCCGGTAGATAATCACTCGCGGGCAGTATTCGATATCCTTGTCAGGAGATTGTGCTATGTGCTTTCAAAAAAGCGTTCTATCCAGTGCATTCGTCATTACGGCAGTGTTCATTGGAAATGTTGCTGCCGCCGAAGCGCAACTCACCTTCACCACCCTTGCGGGCAAATCGGGCGCGTTGGTAAAGAGCGCCGAAGGTACGGGATCAGATGCGGAGTTCTGGGCGCCGCGAGGAATTGCCGTCGACAGCGCCGGTACTATTTATGTCGCCGACAGTAATAATCATACGGTGCGCAAGATTACATCTGCCAGAGTGGTCACCACGCTTGCTGGAACGCCCGGAACAAGCGGTGTTGCGTCCGCTAATCCGGCAAAATTTCACGAACCTTTCAGTGTCGCCGTTGATACTGCGGGGACAATCTATGTTGCCGACACTAATAACGGGGCAATTCGCAAAATCACATCGGCGGGCGTGACGTCGACGCTTGCCGGAGGAAACGGGGCTGGCTACGCCGACGGTACAGGTTCCGCAGCGAAATTCAAAGAACCGCGCGGCATTGCCGTGCATTCGGGCGGCAACGTCTACGTGGCTGACTACGAAAACAATGTCGTTCGCAAGGTTACCTCTGCCGGCGTGGTGACAACGCTTGCGGGTACCTTTGACACACCAGGCACCACCGACGGGCTGGGCGCTGCAGCGCGTTTTATGTCGCTTAACGGCATCGCTGTGGATAGCGCTGAAAACGTCTATGTGGCCGATGCCGGAAGTCGCGCCATTCGCAAGATTACGCCTGCTGGCTTGGTGACGACATTTGCAGGGGGGCCAACGAGTGGTCAATTTGGCGAACCCCGTGGAGTTGCGATCGATGCAATTGGCAATGTCTATGTGACAGACTACAGTGCCCACGTGATATACAAGGTGTCCCCCGCAGGTGTCGCAACGAAAATTGCTGGTACAGCGCCAACTCCTGGCAGCAGCGACGGAACCACCACTGCACTTTTCAATGGTCCCTCGGGCATCGCGATCGACAATGCAAACAATCTTTATGTCGCTGACACGATAAACAATACGATTCGAAAAATCTCATCCGTCGGTACGGTTGAGACATTTGCTGGCCGCGCCGGTCGGACCAGTAGCGCGGATGGACAAGGTTCCGCCGCGCGATTTGAGGAGCCCTACGCAGTTGCTACGGATGGAGCCTACATTTACGTTGCCGATTCCACAGATCACTCGATCCGAAAAATTAGCGCTGATGGCACCGTTACTACGCTGGCGGGACAGGCCGGAAGTTTTGGTAGCGCCGAAGGTTCGGGTAGCGCGGCGCGCTTCAATGCACCGCGCGGCATTGCGGCAGCCAGTGATGGCACCGTCTACGTTGCCGACACAGGAAATGCCACCGTTAGAAAGATCAGTTCCGCTGGCGTTGTAACCACCCTGGCGGGTACGGCAGGATTGAAGGGGAATCTAGACGCCACGGGTGCTGCCGCACGGTTTTCGGCACCTTTCGGAGTGAGCGTTGATAGCAGTGGTAACGTATTTGTGGTCGATTCGGAAGCGTCAACTGTACGAAAAATTACCTCCGCCGGAGTCGTCACGACCATAGCGGGAAGTGCCAACTCAAACGGGTTTACAAATGGCACGGGAACAGCCGCACGTTTCTTTATTCCCTATGACATAACGCTCGACTCAGCAGGGAACCTCTACGTAATTGATCGAAACAATCACGCTGTGAGAAAAATAACTCCTGCGGGTGTTGTAACGACGCTTGCGGGTGCTGGTTCCAGCGGCTACGTTGACGGCAACGGAACTGCCGCAAAGTTCAATTTCCCGTCGGGACTCACGGCAGATAGCGTGGGCAATGTGTATGTCGCCGATACCGACAATCAGGTCATTCGCAAGATAACTCCAATTGGTGATGTGACAACGATTGCCGGTGGGCAGATTGGCTATCTCGATGCCGTCGGAACCTCCGCGAAATTCACTAATCCAAAGGATGTTGCGATCGATTCAAGCGGAAATCTCTTCGTAGCCGACAAAGGTAACTATCTCATCCGAAAGGGGGCTCAAGACTCGATCACTGTACCGGGTATCCCCACCAATATCACTGCCGTGGCCGGCGACGCTTCAGCAACAGTCAGCTTTACCGCACCTTCCAGCACGGGTGGTGCGGCCATTATCGGGTACACAGTTACTGCCAGCCCCG
>CAZAGR010000005.1:0-25074 GCA_964484585.1 uncultured Propionivibrio sp.
CACGATGTCAGTTTGGCCTGGTATCAATTTCGGACAGGGCCGCCGGCGGCGTGTATGAGGATCAGGGCATTCCTGCTTTACGGGACTGGTTTACCCGCGTACTGACTTCCGCATGGCGTATGGAAACGCGGTTGATCGCCGACGAACAGGCGCTCATCGAGCACACTTTGATCGAATTGACTGACATCGCCGGCTGTCAGCTGGTATTCACCACAGGCGGCACCGGCCCGGCGCTGCGCGACGTGACGCCTGAAGCAACGCTTGCCGTGACCCATAAGCTGCTGCCCGGTTTTGGCGAACAGATGCGTCAAATTTCTCTCAATTTTGTGCCAACCGCCATTCTGTCGCGGCAAATCGGTGCCATCCGCCGCCATACCCGTGGCCAATCATTGATCATCAATCTGCCCGGCCAGCCGAAGTCGATCCGGGAAACTCTGGAAGGACTCAAGGACGATACCGGTCGCTCCCTGGTGCCCGGCATCTTTGCCGCGGTGCCCTATTGCATTGACCTTATCGGCGGGCCGTATATTGAAACCCGCGAGGATCTGCTGGTCGCCTTTCGTCCCAAAAACGCGCGTCGCGCATCGTCATGCTGAATTTGTAGAACGCGTTTTCAGGAGTACGACTGAACGAAAAAGTTGGCGATCACGTAATCAGGGCCAGTCATCAGCGTCTCACGCGGAGCGAAGCGCGCCTGCTTATCATCAAGTTCAAACAGCAACGCCACTCTGTCCTCGAGAGCCGCAGCCGGCAAGGCCATGCGGACATGCTCCCCAACCACAGGAACATCCAGCAGCAGGGCGTCGGTTTGCAACCCGCCCGCATCGGCGGATACAGCCCGGGGACCTTTTGAAAGCGTCTCGATCCCGACCGAACCCTGCATATTGTCGCTACGCAAATAACGCCGCACAACGCCGAGCACCCAATTATCACCGCCTGCCGGTTGTACTGCGACCAGGGCACCGATGCCGATCCAGTCCTGGCGCCCACCCGTGATGTGTGCGCTCATGCCACCCAGACTGACATCGTCGGACTCCCACTGATCGAGTTCCTTTGAATTAATCAGTGCGGCTAACTCACCCGAGAGATGGCGCTGCACCGAATTCAGACCGTGCGCCACAGCCAACGGAGAGTTGATCCGGCGGCGGGCATGACTTCGAACCGGGGGCGTTGGCGACCAACACGCTGCCATGTGTTCGAGCACACGAACTACCACCGTCGGCTCATAGGGTGATCCCAGCTTCAGGCCAGCGGGCACCCGCCGCTGCGTGCGGACCTGATCGATCATCTCGTCAATCGCAGCCAGAGCACCACCGCCGCTAAAAAAGCGCAGTGCAGGCCCTGGCTCAGGCAATTTGGCAAGGCGCGTCGGCGGCAGCGGCTTGCCAAGATCCACCCAATAGACATTATCGGGTCGCAACTCACGGGTGAAAATAAACCAATGCAGAAAGTGCTCGATCAGTCGCTCGACCAGCTCGATCTCCACCGGTGAAAGTTTGTCAGGCGAGGACGTTTGCAGCAGCAGTATTTTCAGATACTCGGCTTCCACCGTCGTGGCATCCTGTCCGGGAATAGCCTCGACTGCGCGCGCCGCCAAGCCCTCGTTGAAGGCCCTCGCATACAGCCCGCCAAGTTCCGACCAAAAATCCGTCCCCGCCAAGGTGTAGTGAAACTGCCGCCACTTGTGACTTGCGGCATGCGCGCGCATCAGACGAATGTATAACTGCGCCAACAACGGCTTCACCGACTTTTGACTATCCGAATCGAGGCCGGGAGCGACATAGCGGCGCAGTGTGTCCGCATACGCGCCCGCCAAGGACGTCCAGAAAGCGAGCCCGCCTTCCCACAAGCGGGCTTCATCACCACGTTTCCCGCTAGAGTCCGCGGTCCGCTTCAAGTAATCTCTTACCAGTTTCCGCGCCTGTGGCACGGTGACCTGATCCAGCTGCAGCAGGTGTTCGACGCGCAGCGGCAGCTTGATATCGTCAAGTTCGAGCAGCGCGTCCAACCACGCCGACGCCTCGCTCAACGCACCCTCCGGCTCCCGCGCGGACAATTCTGAACAAATGCGTTTCACCTCCTTTGGCTCGGCCAAAGGATGACGGGACTTTCCCGAAAATAGATTGAATACGCTCACTTACGAGGTCACTCTGCGGTCGGATGCAACTGCGAAAGATAGCACTCCCGTCGCAAAAAGGGACCACTCAACTCATGTAAGGGCGCTTCGGGGTCTGCCTATCGGCTAACATTCGCACATTCGCTGATACCTAGCTCATGCCAATTTCGTCCGTCAACTTCACAACGCCATGCAGCAATACCTAGACCTGATGCGCCATGTCCTTGAACATGGTCACCCGAAATCCGACCGCACCGGCACAGGCACGCGTTCTGTTTTCGGCTGGCAGATGCGTTTCGATCTGGCGGCAGGCTTTCCGCTGCTGACTACGAAGAAGCTGCATACCCGCTCGATCATCCACGAGTTGCTATGGTTCCTGCGCGGCGACACCAATATTGGCTACCTCAAGGACAACGGCGTTTCGATCTGGGATGACTGGGCCGATACCAACGGCAATCTTGGCCCAGTGTACGGACATCAATGGAGGCACTGGCCCGCCCCGGGCGGCAAAGAGATCGACCAAATTGTGCAGCTGATTGAGGGCATCAAACAGAATCCTGATTCGCGCCGGCACATCGTCAGCGCCTGGAATCCATCCGATATTCCGCAGATGAAACTGCCGCCCTGCCATGCGCTGTTTCAGTTCTACGTCACTCCTTCGACAGGCTCAGGGCAGGCGGGAAAATTGTCCTGTCAGCTGTATCAGCGCAGCGCCGACATCTTCCTCGGCGTGCCCTTCAATATCGCGTCTTATGCCTTATTCACGCTGATGGTGGCACAAGTCTGCCGCCTGCAACCTGGCGACTTCATCTGGACCGGAGGTGACTGCCATCTCTACAGCAACCACATCGACCAGGCGACCTTGCAATTGACACGCCCGCTCCGGACGCTTCCGTCGATGACGCTCAACCCGGCGATTGAGGATATTTTTTCCTTTCACTTTGAGGATTTCACCCTATCCGGCTACGACCCGCAGCCTCACATTGCGGCACCGGTGGCGGTTTGAGCAGAGGTAATGCGATGATTCTTGCAGGCGACATCGGCGGCACAAAAAGCCTTTTCGGCTTGTTTGAAAACGGACAAATGATCGCGGAACGCCGTCTCGCCAACGCCGACTTTTCGGACTTCGGCTCAGTGCTCTCAGCGTTTCTGGGCGAGCACCCGGGCAACAAAATCGAACGCGCCTGCATTGCCGTCGCCGGCCCTGTAGACGACGACGGTCGCAGAGCGCGCTTCTCCAACCTGCCCTGGACCGTCGATGCCAATGAATTGGCGAAAGCGCACGGTCTGAATTCGCTCCAACTGGTCAACGACTTCGCGGCTGCGGCCATGGGCGCCGTGACCGCAAACCCGGAACAGCTGCTGACATTGCAGGCCGGCATGCCGCTGGAGCACGCTCCGCGTCTGGTGGTCGGTGCCGGTACGGGTCTGGGCATGGCCGTTGTGCTCCCGGAGGGACGCGGCTGGCGCATTGCTCCTGGCGAAGGAGGGCACGTGGCCTTTGCACCCGCTGACGAAGAACAGGCGGCGTTATGGACTTTCCTGCGCAAACGACACGGTCGTGTCATCTGGGAGCGCGTCGTTTCGGGCCCCGGTCTTGCGGCGATCCATGAATTTCTTGGGGGTGGAATCGTCGATCCGGGCGAAATCAGCGCCGCCGCACTGGATGCGCCAGAATCCACCGCCGGCCACGCCCTGAAGTTATTTCTCGCCACCTACGGAGCATTCGCGGGCGATATGGCACTCGCCGTATTGCCACGCGGGGGGGTTTACCTCGCCGGAGGCATCGCCGCCAAAGTCTTGCCGGCGCTACAAAGGGGCGCATTTTTGACCGGATTCAACGCCAAGGATGAACATGCCGACATCGCCGCCGGCATGCCTATCCATGTCGCCATCGACCCCGCGTTGGGATTGCGGGGCGCCGCCGCCTTGGCAACAGCAGAGGCTTGATCCGGATCAATACGCCCCGATCAGGACGTGCAACACTTCCACCACACATCGCACTTCAGGAGAGAACCATGGCCACCACCAAGAAAGCTTCAAGCGCAGCAAGCAAGCCCGTCACGAAGACCAAGACTGCGGCTGCACCCGCAAAACCAAAGGCCTTGGCAGCCGCCAAGCCCGCCAAGGCTGCCGCGCTACCGAAAACTCCGGCAGCGGTCAAGACACCCAAAGCGACGGTAGCAAAGCCGGCGAAAACGATTGCAGCAACAGCCAAAAAATCGGATACAAAGGCGAAGCCGGCGGTAAAAAGAGCATCGCCCAAGTCCGTAGCAAAGCCAGTGATCACCACAGAGCAACGCGCCAACTACATCGAAGTCGCAGCGTTCTACATTTCGCAACGCCACGGCTTTACGCCGTCAAAAGCCGTCGATGACTGGCTGCAGGCGGAAGCTGAGATCGACCAACTTCTTGGCGACGGACGCTTGGGCGGCTGATTCGCTGCTGATTTGCTACTAGGTCAACCCGCCGGCGTCAGTACCAATGCCGCCAGCGGTGGCAAGGTCAACACTACTGAAGCCGGCTGGCCCATCCAGGGAACGGCCTCCGCGTCTACCCTACCGCCGTTGCCCAGATCGCTGCCGCCATATAGTGCGGAATCGGTGTTGATGCGTTCCAGATAAGTGCCGGCCTTTGGCACGCCCAAGCGATAACCCTGACGCGGCACCGGCGTGAAATTCAGCACCACCACAGCATGGCGAAGCCCGTCGCGGGCACGACGCAACCAGCTGATGATGGATTGATCTGCATCCTGGCAATCGATCCACTGGAATCCTTCAACGGCAAAATCCAGTTCGTGCAGCGCCGGCTCAGCGGTATAGAACCGGTTGAGATCACCGGTCAGTTGCTTGATGCCGGCATGCAGCGGGTTCGGTAGCAGATGCCAGGGCAGTTCCTCACCGGGCCGCCATTCCCACGGTTGCCCTATTTCCGATCCCATGAACAGTAGCTTTTTGCCGGGAATGGCCATCTGATACCCTAGCAGCAAGCGCAAATTGGCAAATTTCTGCCATTCGTCGCCGGGCATCTTGGCCAACAACGAGCCTTTTCCGTGCACCACTTCGTCGTGCGAAAGAGGCAGTACGAAATTTTCGGAATACGCATACAACTGGCCAAACGTCAGGCGATGATGGTGATAACGGCGATGCACCGGATCATTGTGCATATAGTCCAGCGTGTCATTCATCCAGCCCATGTTCCATTTCATCGAGAAGCCGAGGCCGCCCAGATAAACCGGTCGCGATACCATTGGCCAGGCAGTCGACTCCTCCGCCAGGGTGAGCGCGCCGGGAAACTCGCCGTGCACCATTTCGTTCATCTCGCGCAAAAAAGCAATTGCGTCCAGATTCTCGCGTCCGCCATACTTGTTCGGCGTCCATTCACCAGTCTTGCGCGAATAGTCGAGATAGATCATCGAGGCCACGGCATCGACACGCAGAGCATCAATGTGAAACTCCGACAGCCAATAGTGCGCCGATGACAGAAGGAAACTCTTGACCTCACTGCGGGCATAGTTGAAGACGTGCGTGCCCCAGTCGGGGTGAACCTTCATGCGCGAATCGCTGAGGTCGTACAACTCGCTGCCGTCGAAATCTGCCAGCGCCCAACTGTCTGAGGGGAAATGGCCGGGAACCCAGTCGAGAATCACGCCAATGCCGGCCTGATGCAATGCATCAACGAGGAAACGAAGATCGTCACCGCTGCCGAAGCGTGAGCTGGGTGCGAAGAAGCCGGTACATTGATAACCCCAGGATTCGTCAAGCGGATGCTCGGTGAGCGGCATGAATTCAACATGACTGAAACCCAGCTCCATCAGATAAGGCACCAGCCTCGCAGCCATTTCACGGTAACTGTAGAAGCGCCCGTCCGGATGGCGCATCCAGCTGCCGGCGTGCATTTCATAGATCGTCATCGGCGCATGCAACCAGTCTCGCGCACTTCGCGCAGCAAGCCATTCGCGATCGTTCCAGACATGTTGCGGAGGTTCGACGACGACGCAGGCGGTCGCCGGTCTGCGCTCGAAAGCCCGCGCATAGGGGTCAGCCTTGACCATCACCGCTCCTGTAGAACGGGCGCGGATTTCAAAACGATACAGCATTCCAACCGGCATGTCGGGGACGAACAGCTCCCACACGCCGGAAGGGCCGAGGGTCGACATCGGGTGTGCGCGTCCATCCCACCGGTTGAAGTCGCCCACCACCGATACCCGCTCGGCATTGGGTGCCCAGACGCGGAAGCGCACTCCCTCGACACCGTCACGCGTATCCACATGCGCACCCAGCGTGCGCCAAGCCTGATGCAGGCGCCCTTCATTAAAAAGGTACAGGTCGTCGCCCGGGGTTTGCGGTGAAAAGGCGTACGGATCGTGCATGATTGCGCCATCCACCCGCAAGCGCCAGGGCCGGGCAGGCGGCGTCTTGCCGCGCCACTCGAACAGATCGGTATCGCCCTGACGTACCAGTTTTGTCCAGTGGTCAGCGGTCAGCGCGAGTTCAACCGACGCGGCCAACGGACGGAATACGCGCAAGCGCCACTCATTGCCATCGGCGTGCAAACCCAATGTGGCAAAGGGATCGTGATCACGCGCGGCAATCAGTGCGTCTGGAAACTTCTTGGCCATGAGCTTCTCACTGTGTGTTGAATGACTCTGTTAATTGTAGTCGGGAACGAATTCACTACGAACAGGTCGCCTTACTCGGGACCGCTTGTGCTGAAGGATACTGAACGTCGCACGGTGAATTTTGCCCTTACCCGAACTTCACCATATAGACTACGATACGCTACCTTTCGGATACGACGTTGTGCTTGAAAAATGCGGTCGTCGCGCGATTTTCTTGACCAGGAGACGAACTTGAAACGCACCCTTGACCTCGTTTTTCTGTGGCACATGCACCAGCCGGATTACCGCGACCATGGCGGTCCAGGGAAAAAAGTGCCTGCGAGCGACCCGAAGGTCGTACAGAGCAACCTTGACGCTGGCGCTAGCGGTGCGGCGCCGCCGGATGGATCCGCAGAGTTCGTCATGCCCTGGGTCTATCTCCACGCGATGAAGGACTACTCGGACATGGCGGTGCACCTGGAACGGCATCCTTCGATTCGTTGCGTCGTCAATCTGGTGCCGGTGCTGCTCGACCAAATCGAAGATTATGTTTCCCAGTTTGCTACCGGTCAGTTCCGGGATCCCTTATTGCGGCTGCTGGCGACAAGTGATCTGGATGCGATCAAAGAGGACGATCGCCGCCTTCTTTTACAAGCATGTTTCCGCAGCAATCATCACACGATGTTGACGCCTTTTCCCCGCTACCGCAGGCTGCATGATCTCTACACCACGCTCACGCATGAAAACGATGCCGGGCTGACCTATCTATCGGGCGCCTATTTTTCTGACCTCCTGACCTGGTATCACCTGGCCTGGACCGGTGAAGCCGAGCGACGACAGAACCCGTTGATCGCCCGCCTGATGAGCAAGGGCGAAGCGTATACCGCCGACGACCGTCGCGAACTGGTTGACGCCATTGGCGCGTTGATAGGCAGCATTATTCCGCGTTACCGGGCACTGGCCGAACGCGGGCAAATCGAGCTGTCCGCCACCCCGCAAACTCACCCGCTATCTCCGCTGCTGATCGATTTCAACTCAGCACGTGACAGCGTGCCCGATGCACCTCTGCCGTTCGCCACCAGCTATCCGGGAGGGCACACCCGCGTCTGTCAGCACATTGCCGACGCGCAGGCCAGCCACCGTGAGCGCTTCGGCACCGCGCCCGTGGGCATGTGGCCGGCCGAGGGCGCCGTCTCCGAGGCCTTCGCCCGCCATCTGGCGAACGCCGGCTGCCGCTGGATCGCCAGTGGCGAGGGCGTGCTGAAAAACAGTCTGACCAGCAGCGGAATCCACGATCCCCGCGCGGCATTTAGGCCCTGGCAGCTTCCGGGCGCACCGGGTCTCACCGTTTTCTTCCGCGACGAACGGCTGTCTGATCTGATTGGCTTCGACTATGCCAAATGGCATGGGCGAGATGCCGCGCAACATCTGGTCAACGAGCTCGAGGCCATTCTCGACGCAGCTCCTGAAGGCGAGCAACCGGTGGTCGGCATCATCCTGGATGGCGAGAATGCCTGGGAACACTACCCCTACAACGGCTATTACTTTTTCGACGATCTTTACAGCCTGCTCCTCGATCACCCGCGCATCCGCACCACGACGTACGCCGACATTTTGGCCAAAACACCGCCTGCCAGCCAGCTGCCTCGCCTGACCGCCGGTAGCTGGGTGTATGGAACGATGTCGACATGGATCGGCGATGCGCAGAAAAATCGTGCCTGGGACCTGCTGTGCACCGCCAAGCAAAGTTACGACCGCGTGCTGGCCGGCGGCCGTCTCTCTGCCGAAAAGTCGGCGCTGGCGACACGGCAGCTGGCAATCTGCGAAAGCTCAGACTGGTTCTGGTGGTTCGGCGATTACAACCCGTCGCAGGCCGTGATGGGATTCGATCAACTGTTTCGCCGAAATCTGGCGCGACTCTACCGTCTGTTGCAACTCGATGCACCGGCACAATTAGATCTGCCGATCTCGGCCGGTACCACGACAGGTGGTGGCA
Source organism: uncultured Propionivibrio sp. (assembly GCA_964484585.1). Lineage (GTDB taxonomy): Bacteria > Pseudomonadota > Gammaproteobacteria > Burkholderiales > Rhodocyclaceae > JADKHX01. The sequence goes on from CAZAGR010000005.1 coordinate 8,713, forward strand.
GCGGCACCATGCGCCGTGTCAGCGATGCTGTCGGCTAGACCCGCCTAGACCGCATTCGCCACTTCCACGCCAACCATGATGAAACCAAACTCGACCTCGCCCACGAACACGCCCGCCTGGGCCGAACTTCAGCGTTGCGCATCGGCACTGCACGATACTCACCTGCGCGACATGTTTGCCGCCGATGCAGGACGCTTTGAGCGTTTTTCGTTTGCCCATGACGGACTGTTACTGGACTACTCGAAGCAGTGCATCAACAGCGAGGTCATGGCGGCGCTGCACCAGCTGTGGCGGGACACCGATTCACCCGGCCTGATCACACGTATGCGCGCTGGCGAGGCCATAAATCATACCGAGGGCCGCGCGGTGCTGCATTCCGCCCTGCGCTATGGCGGGACCGAGCCGATCTTCGCGGGTGGTCATGATGTCATGCCCGATGTGCACCGGGTGCTTCAGCAAATGACTGGGTTTTGTAGCGATATTCATCGGGGGCATTGGCGCGGCGCTAGTGGCAAGGCGATTCGCCACATTGTCAATATCGGCATTGGTGGCTCCGATCTCGGACCAAAGATGGCGGTTCGCGCTCTTGCTTCCTGCCAGATGCCGGACCTCACTGTGGACTTCGTTTCCAATCTTGATGCCGCCCACCTGGCCGGCGTCCTGAAAGGCTGCGAGCCGGACACTACTTTATTTGTCATCGCCAGCAAGACGTTCACCACTCAGGAAACCATGCAGAACGCCGCGTCGGCGCGCCACTGGCTGGTCGCCGCGCTCGGTGAGGCCGCAGTAGAAAAACACTTCATTGCGGTGTCGACTAACTTGAAAGCGGTTGCCGCCTTCGGTATCGATCCGGCCAACAGCTTTGAATTCTGGGATTGGGTCGGCGGCCGATTTTCCTTGTGGTCAGCAATTGGCCTGCCACTGGCCCTCGCCATCGGCATGGAAAACTTCACTCGTTTTCTGGCTGGCGCGGCGAACATGGACCAACACTTTTATAACGCGCCGGTAGAGCGTAACTTGCCCGTCACGTTGGCGCTGCTTGAACTATGGAACACCGACCTGCTCGGTGCAGAAACGCGCGCACTGCTGCCCTACAGCCAATCACTCGAACTGCTGCCGCGCTATTTGCAGCAACTGGAAATGGAATCCAACGGCAAGCGTATTGACCGCAACGGTCAGGCGCTGCAATGTTCCAGCGCGCCGATACTTTGGGGCGAAGCCGGCACCAATGGCCAGCACGCCTTCTATCAATTGATCCACCAAGGCGGCCGGCTGATTCCCTGTGAGTTCATTGCGCTGATCGAGCCGGATGTGGATTTACCGGGTCATCATGCGAAGCTGTTGTCGCACTGCTTTGCGCAAAGCGAAGCGCTGATGCGCGGCAAGACTGAAGCGGAAGCCACTGCCGAACTGGCCGCCGCCGTGCCGCCAACGCCGACTTTTCTGGCGCCGTACAAAACTTTCCCCGGTAACCAGCCTTCGTCCACGCTGCTGCTGACGCGCCTCGACCCGTTCACTCTCGGCCAACTTATTGCGCTGTATGAACACAAGGTTCTTGCGCTCGGAGCCTTGTGGAACATAAATTCCTTTGACCAATGGGGTGTGGAATATGGCAAGCAACTCGCCAGCCGCCTGCTGCCCATTATCGAGGGAAAACGTGCAGCCACGGGTCTGGATAGTTCGACCGCGGGGCTAATCGCTGCCAGCCGAAAGCTCAGCCAATGAGGATCCGCGCCTGCTGTCAAGGCAGTACGATAATTCCAGAGTCATCCATAATTCGCGGTTCGGTTGCGCTGCCGCCGCCGAACACAAAAGGACCGCCTTCCGGCGACAGCGGCCGGTAACCGCCGTCATAATCCCATGTGGTGATATAGATACGCGCGCCGGACAAGGAATCAGGGTCTCCCAGTGCGGCGGAAGGCAGAGTAAAACGAATTGTCTTCGTCGCCGGATCGCTCTCGATCTGTGCCATCGGGGTAATCGGCACGCCATCAGCCGCTGGCCCGGCGCCTTCGGGCGCGAACAGCGCATTGCTCCAGCCATGGGCGCGCAGACGCAGGTGCCAGCGCATTCCCGCCGGCAGTTCCGCATTCTGATAAGGCATGACGCGAACGCCGTCGCGGCGGCCAGGCAGTTCAACAAAAATGGTGAATGCGACATGGTCAAAGCCGTTAAGCGGCGCCCAGATCGTAGAGAACGATTGCATGTCCACTTCAATGCGCAGCGCACCGCCCGCAGTCAGTGCACGAATCCGTCGCAGATCCATCGTGCCGGGGCCAAAGGTCCTCTCGGCCGGATAGCGATATCTACCGGTCGGCCCACGATCGTCGCCGGCAGGATCCTCCACATCGGCGACGAGTTGCCTGGGGAGACTGACTCGAAAGTTCAACGGCGGCGTCGGATCTGCTGCCTCAGCCCAAGCTACCAGACGATGATCGACCGCCGGTTCCATCATGCGCCGAGTGCTGACAAGCGCCTTCCACCGTCCGTGGGCGTCGGGAATCGCTACCGTGGCGCCAGCAAGATCTCCATCAACAACCACACCTACGCGCTCGACGCCGTACGCCATTCCGGCTACCGTGAAGTCGCCCTCGACAGAAGCGCTAGGCAACGGCTCCAGGGTCACTCTGGGGCCCGGCGACCTGCGCACAGATCCGGTCGTGCCGGCGGCACGCCACACCATGCCGGCACGTGCCGGCAATCGCAACGTCACGCGTCCGCCCTCTCCGACCACAATATCGCTGGGTTTACGATGAATTCCGAACAAGCCCACCAAACGCGTGCCTCGGGCGAAGCCGGTCGCCAGAGAATCGAGCAGCACTTCAGTATCACTGGTGTTGAACACAACAACGGCGGCGTCCTTGCCCCGGACCATCTTCCAGGCCAGCGCTCCGGGTCCCACGGCGGTGCCACGCAATACGGTTGGAAGGCCGCGGCTGAACAACCGGTGCGCTTTGCGCAAGGCGACGGCAGACGCGGTGTAGCGGTACAACGGCGAGGCCGTATCGAAGCGGTCGCGCCCTCCGGAGCCAACGCCGGCGGCAAACATCGACGCTCGTTGCTCTACCAGACCCTGCTCCGTTCCATAGTAAAGCGTGGGAATACCGGGAAGCGTCATAATGGCCAGCAGAGCCTGTTTCAGCGCCACCTCGCTACCGCCGGCTAGCCAACGGTCGACATCGTGATTATCGAGAAAATTCACCATCAGATGCGGGCGGCTGTGTACCCGCATCATGCTCTCGATGCGCTGTCCGAGTTCAGCGCTCGGACGGCCGCGAGCGAAGGCATCGACTAGCGATCCGTACAACGGAAAATTAAGCATACCCGGCATGCGCGGCCTGCCCTCGGGGCTGCGTACATAGGTCTCAATCCTTCGGGCTTTGTCCGTCTCGCCAGGTCGATCGATGGCAAAGGCCTCGCCAAAAACATGAAACCGCTGGCGGCCCGAGGTTCGCGCCACAGCAAATATCCCGGGTGCAGCAACATCTCTTGAATACAGAAAATCTTCAAAATATTCGGCGGGCACGTAGAGCGCGGTGTCAACACGGAAGGCATCAACGCCTGCCTCGCGAATCCAATAGCCATAACTGTTGCGCAGCGCCCGGCGCACGATAAGACTCTCGACATTCAAATCGTCGAGTCCTGCCATCTGGTAATTCAATTCCTGATCATGATTGCTGTTGTCGCTAATATCAGGCGTCCAGTGATAAACGCCTGCGCGACGCTGCTCCGGAATACGCGGATCGTTCATGCTAAAAGGCCACTGCGAAGGGCGGGAAACAGGCGGTGAGCCGGTGTGGGGTTCATAGAATCTAGCCGGATCGGTGCCGTCGGATTCAGGTCGCAGGCGAAAGTAATTTCCCGTGTGATTGACCACAATATCCTGTACCAAGTACATGTCCCGCCGGTGCAATTCACGCGACAGCTTCTGGTAGTCGGCAAGGGTTCCCATATGGCGATCAATCGCCTTGAAATTCTCGGCCCAGTAACCATGGAATCCGGTATAGCTGTTGCTGGGGTCGGTCCATTGATTGGCCACCGGCGGCGTCAGCCACAATGCTGTGGCGCCCAGACCGCGAATGTAGTCGAGGCGCCGGATTGCGCCCGCCAGATCACCCCCCTGATAACGCGAAGAATCGCCTTGCTGGTATTCACCGGCGCCCATATCATTGTTACGGGGATCGCCATCGTCGAAACGGTCCGTCATCGCAAAATAGATGATCTGATCACGCCAGTCCGGAGATGGCACATGCAGCCTCGCGGGTGCCGCAAGAACACTGGTCGCTAAATAGCCGATCAGCACGCAGATGCCGCGAATGACCCACTCATGTTTCATTTGCAATAATTCCGTTTCTCAGATTCAAAGCTGCGCAGCCGACCGACGCGAGTGCCCCACAAATACCACTGCGGTGCGCGCGGGAACGATAAATGAACCGGTCGCCGAATCGAACCGTGCGCTGCTCGTCACCCGTTGATCTGCTGCGGTCGCTGCAAGGTGAACAGGATGCAGCGACAAGTCGTGGCCTGACAAATCAGGTGTTTGAACACGATGCTCAACCTGATCAACATTGACGAGGTACACCAGCTCGTTGAAATTCGCGCCCGGATATCCCTCTCCATTCAGTCGCGCGGCAAGAACGGTCGGAACCTGATCCGGTCCGGTGTTGAAAAAATTCAGGCGCTGCGCAATTTCGCTGGCGCTACGCAGGCGGAATAGACTGGAACTGGCGCGGATCTTCAAGAGATCCTGAAAGACATCGCGAGCCCACGCGATATCCGTCGGTGTTGGCTTGATTGACGAATCGTCGAGCAACGGGCGCATTACAGCCCACGATTGCGCGTTGTCGCCGGCGGGGGGAAGTCCGGTGCCGAAGTAGTTATCCTGATAGGTCCAGTCCAGACGGTTAAACCAATCGCCTGAATCATAGCTGTTGCGGTCGAAAGACTTGCTGCGCAGCGTGTCGACACCGGCGTGGAAATAGGCCACGCCTTGGCTGAAGGCGTTGATTGCAGCGCCCAGCATCTGCACACGCGCCCGGTCCTGCCGATTTGTCTGCTGGGGGAGGCGCAGAGCATTGACGTCGAACAGAGTCTGGTTGTCGTGGTTTTCAATATAGTTCACCACTTCACTGGGCTGACTGGCATAGCCAGCCGGCTGACCGTTGTAGTCGATCTCTTCGAGCTTCGCCAAGCTACCCAGATAGGTCTGCATCACGTACGAGCGGATCGACCCTGCCAGACCCACGCGCACCAGATCTGCCATTTGCCTAAGTTCGCTCAATGACGACGCTGACTCGGTCTTTAGATTGGGCGCATAACCGAATCCGTTAATGTAGCCCTGTCGCTTGACCAGATTTTCGCCGCTATCCGATGCCGATCCTCCGCGCACAGCATCACGCGCGCGGTCGCTAAAGGTGCCGATTCCAGAGCCGTTCAATGCAAGCTGCGAGGCTTGGACAAAACGCGCGCCACTGGCCACCTCACCAAAATTCCAGCCCTCACCGATCAACTGAATTTCTCGACCGGTCACAGCATGAAGTTTCTTCTGCAGTCGTTCCATCGCGTCCCTCGGCTGATGTCCCATCAGATCAAAGCGAAATGAGTCAATGTGGTAGTCACGTGCCCAGGTCACCACGGAATCGATCATCAGTTTGGCCATCATCCGGTTCTCTGTTGCCGTGTTGGAGCAACAGGTCGATGTCTCGACTTCGCCGGAGGCACCTAGGCGCTGGTAGTAGCCGGGAACGATTCGATCAAGTACCGAATGCTTATGCTGTCCGGCCGCCGGCGTGTGGTTGTAAACCACATCCATTCCGACGCGCAGATTGGCTCGGTGCAGCGCCTGAACCATTTGGCGAAATTCGATGATCCGCCGGGACCCATTTTCCGCGTCGCTCGCATAGGAGCCCTCCGGCGCTGTGTAATGAAGCGGGTCATAACCCCAGTTATAGCAATCCTCGGCAGCCGTCGCGCCGACTAGGGCCTGTTGCTCCTCACCTGCGGAGGAGCCCTGCGGTTTCGGGGTGATGCAGTTCCCTTCGGGAATCGACGCGATGTCGAATACGGGCAGAAGGTGAACGTCGGTCAAGCCGGCGGATGAAAGTGCCCGCAGATGCTTCATTCCATTCGAAACCGATTCGGCAAACGCCAGATACTTACCTCGATTCGCCGTGCTTACGCTCGAATCGTTGATTGAAAAATCGCGCACATGCAGCTCGTAAATCACCATATCGGTGATGGCCGCAACAGTGGTGGGCCGCTGCACTGTATTCCAACCCGCGGGCTTGAGGCTCGGCGCGTTCAGGTTGGCCACGTAGCTGCGACGCGAATCTGCTGAAAGACTAATTGAGTAAGGGTCGGTAACGCGATTGCGCACCCAACCGACGCCCCGCACGAAGACATCAACCAGGTAAGTGTAATAGGTTTGAGAACGATCGGCGCGCTCGGCAAAATGCCAGATTCCCGTCGATGCATCGAAACTCATTGGCCGCACCGTCTTCGCCTCTGTGCGAGCGCTATCGTAAAGACAGACCGAGACTGCACGGGCGGTCGGCGCCCAAAGTTTGAATCGCGTTCCGCCGGGTCGGCCCGGGTTCGAAACGGTGGCACCAAGGTCGGTCGTCGTTTCGGCTGCAGAGAAGAGATCATCGAGCGCACCCGCCGCTTGCGTGGCCGTGGCGTCAATGACAATGCCGTCGCCGTCTTCACGCACCAGAATCAGTTGCTTGGTTTGTAACTGTCGCAATCGGGCGACAGAAAGTGCCGGTAGATCGAACAGCGTTCCTTCACCCAGGTACTTGAATCGTGCAGCGAGACCGGGTGCAAGCGCTGCGCTACGAATACCGAGTGCCAGCATGCCGTCCGCCCCTTCGACGCGAGCGCCGGGCTTTGCCGCGATGTTCCGGGTAGCCGAATAGTAAAGCCGTATACGGCTCGACTTGCCCGCTGCACCTATTCCCGGCCAGAGGATCGTGCTCCGGTTCAGCCACACGGCCCTCGCATCGACCTTGCCCGAGGGCTGCGTGACGGTCTGAAAATCCTCCGAGTTGCAGGCAGACAAATCATTGACGTCGGATGCCACGACGCGTTGCGCGCTGAGGCCTGCTAACACGGCAATCAGCATCCACAGGTTCCCATACCCGGCATTACGATTACTCACGATGCAACTCCGTTCTCCGACAGCTCAAGGCTTCATTGCTCCCCCGCCAGCAGCGGCAGTCGAGCAGTAGAATTTAGCGGGTTGATTCTAATCGGTGCTGCATGATGCGCATTTACCGTTACCTTGTTGGTTCGCTGTGCACGATTTTTATATTTTCGTTGCCTGGCAGCGCAGTCTCGGCCGGGCTTTCGAACAACGACCACCTGTCCCCCGGCTGGCATCACGGCGCCTTTATGGAGATATTCGTCCGCGGCTACAAGGACAGCGACGGCGACGGAATCGGCGACCTGCGCGGCCTGACACAAAGTCTCGACTACCTCCAGGATCTCGGGATCAAGGGCATCTGGCTGATGCCGATCACCGCCAGCAGTGACCACGACCATGGCTACGCCACGACTGATTATCGGGGTATTGAGCCAGCTTACGGCACACTCGCCGATCTCGACGAACTGCTGCGCGAGGCGCACGCACGAGGAATCGGCATCATCACCGACTACGTGATCAACCACAGTTCAGCGAGCCACCCGTTGTTCATCGACTCGGCGTCTGCACGCGACAGTAAGTATCGCAATTGGTATGTATGGCAGGACACAGCGCCAACGGGATGGAATATCTGGGGCAAGAACCCATGGACCGAGACTCCCAACGGCGCTTTATTTGCCACTTTTGGCCCGCACATGCCGGATTTCAATCTGCGCAACCCCGATGTCATCAAGCATCATTTTGACAACCTGCGCTTCTGGCTTGATCTCGGCCTGGACGGATTCCGCTTCGATGCGGTTCCGCACATGATTGAGAACACTGCAAGCGACTGGAATGACCAACCCGAGAGTCGCGCCCTAACAACCAAGTTGCGTGAACTAGTGAGCTCGTACGGCTCCCGCTTCAGTGTCTGTGAGGCGACGGCCAATCCGATCGCCTATGGTGCAGCGGACATTTGCGGCAGCGCCTTTGCCTTTGGCTTTGAAAAGCATGTCGCACTGGCTGCACAGGGTGACAAGACCGCCATCAAGGCCATTGCCGAGTATTTCATCAAGGCGCCGCCGGGCATGGCGACGATGGTCTCGAATCACGACATCTTTGCCGGCAAACGTTTGTGGGATCAGGTTGGCGGCGACCTGGTGAAATACCGCCTGGCCGCCGCCACCTATTTATTGCAACCAGGCACACCCTTCATCTATTACGGAGAAGAAATCGGCATGGCAGGAGTCAACGAACTCCAGGGCGACGAACCGCTACGCACACCCATGAGCTGGACCAATGCCTCGGCAACCGCCGGCTTTACATCAGGCACCCCGTTCCGCCCCGTGTCACCCAATGCCACCACATTTAATGCACAGGCACAGGCCGGCAATCCAAATTCGCTGCATAGTTTTTACAAGGCGATGCTGCATCTCCGAAACAGCCTGCCGTCCATCGCCCGGGGCAGCTATCAGGCACCTTGGGTAACTGGCCGAGTGATGAGCTTTCAACGCAAACTCGATACCGAGCACACGCTGGTACTGATCAACTATAGCCGTCGTGCGGTTCGCCTTCGTGTGCCACAGTTACCGGCAGGTTCTCTGATGAGTCCCCGGTATCCACCGCAGTCAAGTGCTTTCCTCGCAAATGGCCGTGGCACCGCCTCCGTCCGTCTTGCGGCGCAGTCGGTCTATGTGTATCGGATTGAGCCGAATTGAAACCCCGATTTCGGCACCGCCATCAGTCCACCGACAAACGCACGACGACGGGAAAATGATCGGATGGGTAGCGCAACCCGCTCGAATCACTCAGCGTCCCGTATCGGCTGACACGCATCTGTGGGCTGACAAAAATGTAGTCAATGCGCTCCTTTGGCACGGCGTCCCACCGAAACCCGTTGAACGTCGCCTCGGGGCCATACGCCAGACTGCCGGCGAGGTCCCGTGCATCACGCAATTCACTGCGCATCGTGCCGATCTGTTCAGTGTCGGGAGTGGAGTTGAAATCACCGAGACAGATCACCGGTTGATCGGCGGCAATCTCGCGGATCTTGCGCAGCACCAGCTTGGCGGATTCGCGGCGTGCCACGATGCCTTGATGGTCGAAATGAACTGAAAAAACATAGAAAGCTTTGCCGGACTGTCTGTCGCGTAATTGCACCCATGAAACGATGCGCTTGCAGCATTCAGCGTCCCAGCCGAGCGATGGCTGCTGCGGTGTCTCGCTGAGCCAGAAATCGCCCTGACGCAAAGGCGTAAAACGACTCTTACGGTAAAAGATCGTCGAATGTTCGCCGGCACGCCGACCATCATCGCGACCGACGCCCAGATGGTCGTACTCGGCCATTTCTGCCAGATCCTGAATCTGGTTGTCCAGCCCCTCCTGCGTGCCGAAAACGTCGAATTCATGAAAACGGATCAGCGCCTTCACCGCTTCCTTGCGCAACCGCCAGCCGTTGTCGCCGTCACCCGGATTGTCGTAGCGAAGATTGTAAGTGGCGACATTGATCGTTGCCCCGTCGCCCACGCCACCAACAGACAGGCCCGGCAGACACATCAACAGAATCAGTAACAATTCGCGCCGCAGTCCGGCCGCTATCGCTGTCCCGTCAACGCCGACTTTTTTACCCGTCAATTTCAATTATCGGCGACCCATCAGGAACACCAGGGGGATATCCAAGCGACCGGCCCAAGCATTTTCATTGTGGCCTTGACCGTCGAAGCGGCGCGACAGCCAGTTGGCCTCGGTATAGCCGCGATCACGGACGATCTCATCGACAAACGCCTGATACACGCCGTACAACGCGTCGAGCTCGATCGTCCCATAGTCCATATAGAGACGGTGATTCTCTGGCGGCGCGAGATGGTCACGCAGATAGTTGTAGGCCGCCAACGGCAACGCCGCATTGGGTTTCCCGGCACCGGGCCAATGGGTCGACAATCCCGCCGCACCGCCAAACACCTCCGGGTATTCATTCATTGCGTAGATGGAAATCAACCCGCCCATACTGGAACCCATGATGAAGGTGCTCGCCGCCTCCGTTCGGGTCAGATATTTTGCGTCAATAACGGGCTTGAGTTCCTCAACCAGAAAACGCAAATAGGCATCCGCACGAGCGCGCCCCTTTAATGCCTCGCGGATGAATTGTGTACGCACCGGTTCTGCGAGAAACGGAAGAAATTTCTCTGGGAAATACTCGGCGTGCCGCAACGCATTATTGTTCCAGATGCCGACCACGATGGTATCGGGTATTCGATTTTCGTTGATCAGTCGCCCCATCGTGACATCGACGCCCCATGACTGCTTGTTCCATGTCGTCGCCGCATCAAACAGCATCTGCCCATCGTGCATGTAGAGCACCTTGTAGCGCTTGCCTGGCCCGTAGCCATCCGGCAGCCAAATATCGATATGACGCGGATCGACATGGCGCGATTGAAAACTCTCAATACGTTCCAGAGTGCCGCTGGTCACTTTCGGCAGCGATTGGGCGGAAACAATAGCACTAAGCAGCATGACGAACCCAGGCACTATCCAACGTTTCATTTCCATATTTCCTCACCTCGCATTGGGCAGAAAGCCTCCTTCAGAGGACTCCACCTTACGCGCGCTGTAGCAAGGAAAAAGGACCGCGGCCGCTCGCAGCTGCAATCAGTCCAAGCACCCGCGTGGGTTCGGGTCCGACCATGTTCCAGTCAAAGCGCCATTCCCAGTTCTCTTCGACCGTGCCCGGGACATTCATGCGATGACTGCTATCCAGTCCAAGGACATCCTGCATCGGAAAAATCGCCATCTCGGCGACTGAATTACAGGCCGCACGAATCATCGCCCAATGAATATCATGGACGCCCGCCGCAAGATAGCTACCGGCATATGCGCGCTCGCGCTCAGGCGCCGCATCCCACCACCCGCGCGCCGTGTCGTTGTCGTGCGTGCCGGAATACACAATCGTGCGTGTCACATAATTATGTGGCAGAAACTCATGTGTGCCGTTGCCGCCGAAAGCAAACTGCAATATACGCATGCCAGGGAAATCGAATGCGTCACGCAACTCAATCACGTCGGGGGTAATCAGGCCCAGATCTTCCGCAACGATGGGAACATGCCCCAAGGCGCGCTCAATGGCCTCAAAGAGCGCTTTCCCCGGTCCCGGAACCCATTTACCTTCCTTGGCAGTGGGCGAACTGGCAGGAATTTCATAATAGCCGGCGAAGCCGCGGAAATGATCGATGCGAAAGATGTCCGCTTGATCCAGCGCGCGATGCACCCGCGCGGTCCACCACCCGAAATCCTCGGCCGCCATGCGATCCCATCGGTATAGCGGATTGCCCCAGCGCTGGCCTTCCGGCCCGATGTCATCCGGCGGAACGCCCGCAACCACAGTAGGCTGGTCGTGTTCGTCGAGAAAATACAGGTCAGGACGAGCCCAGCAGTCGGCGCTATGATGGGCAACAAAAATTGGCAGGTCGCCCATGATATAGACGTCACTTGCATTGGCGTAAGCTTTCAATGCGGCCAGCTGCTCATCAAAACACCACTGCACAAACTGCCAGAAATTAATTTCTTCGGCATAGTCGGCACGCGCTTGGGCAAGCGCGGACGGATTACGCACGCGCAATGCATCCGGCCATTCCCACCAGGTCTTGCCGCCCTGATGAGACTCGATCGCCATGAACAGACTGTAGTCATCCAGCCAGCCCGCCTGCGCGTTGTGCCACTTAGCGAAACGCTGCTTGTCCACTTTACTGCCTTGCCCGAAAAATCCCTTCGCGGCATCCCGCAAAGCGGCCAGACGCCAGGGGACAACACGACCAAAATCCACTCGGTGCGCATCGAATGCTTGATCCGGCAAGGCTGGTGACGCGAGCCAACCACGCTCAACCAGTGGCTCGAAGGCCACCATCAGCGGGCTACCGGCGAACGCCGAGACGCTTTGGTAGGGAGAATTTCCAGGGCCGATCGGCGTGGTCGGCAGCAGCTGCCAGATGTGTTGCCCGGCATCCACCAGCCAATCGACAAACTGATAAGCAGGGGGCCCGAGGTCGCCGATACCGCCGGAACCAGGGAGAGATGTCACATGCAGCAAAACGCCAGATGAGCGTGGTGGTAGTTTCATTGGCGAGTACCTTTTCGAGCTGGTTTTCTGTACGGGTTTAGCAATTGCGAGCTCGAAATACGGCCATCGTGCTGGCGGGAAGTGAAACTACGTGCGACACATCGCAGCCGTTTAGTATGCCCGAGTCGCCACTGCTTTCAAACACGAGCTGCCAGTCTCCAGAGATCATCTCAAACTCCTGCGCATGCGCCTGGGGGTTGAGCGCCAAAAGAATTCGTTCGGCTCCAATGCGACCAGGTTCCCGGCGACCGGGTTCCCGCACGTTCGCAATCAGCAGGCACGCCAAAGCGCGATTCTGCGGGTCATGCCAGTCGCTGTCGGTCAGAGGGTGTCCATTGGGCAGCAACCACTGTGCGCTAGCATCCCGACGTTGACTACGGGTGCTCACAAACCAGCTGCCATGTCGCAGCAGTGGTTCCTCGCGGCGAAGCGCCAGCACCTCGCTGACGAATGCCATCAGCTCTTTATCTGCCGCAGACCAATCCAGCCAGCTCATCGGAGTGTCCTGACAGTAGGCATTGTTGTTACCGGCTTGAGTCCGTCCAAGTTCGTCTCCAGCACATAGCATCGGCGTACCTTGCGCCAATAGCAGCGTCATCAACATCGCACGGCTTTTCCGTCGTCTAGCTAGATTGACTTCGTCATGCTCAGTCGGACCTTCAACACCACAATTACTGCAGAGCTCGTCACTACGTCCATCCCGGTTGCCTTCGCCATTGGCGTGGTTGTACTTCCCGGAATATCTAACGACATCGTGAAGGGTGAATCCGTCATGCGCACAGACAAAGTTGACAGAAGCAGTAGGTTGCCGCTGGCGGTGATGAAACAAATCGCTCGACGCCAGCAAGCGGCAGGCCATTTCACTGCGTCCGATATCACTATTAAGCCAGTAGCCACGTGTTGCATCACGAAATTTGTCATTCCACTCCATGAACCGTCCGGGAAAACGGCCCACCTGATAACCGTCCGGTCCACCGTCCCACGGCTCGGCAATCAGGTGAACACGTGACAACACAGGGTCCTGATGCAATGCCACGAAGAATGCAGCATTGGTCTTGAATCCCAAGGCCGTACGGCCGAGAACAGGGGCAAGATCGAAGCGAAAACCGTCCACGCCCATTTCCTCAACCCAGAAACGCAACGAATCCAGAACGAACTGCGTAACCCGCGGATGAGAAACATTGACAGTATTCCCGCAACCGGAAATATTTTCGCAGCGACTCGGATCGTCGGTGGCGAGGTGATACCAACTGGCATTGTCCAGACCTCGAAAACTCAACGTCGGGCCGGCTTCGCTGCCCTCGGCAGTATGGTTGTAGACCACATCCAGGATGACTTCGATTCCGTGCTGATGCAAAGTTGCAACCATCTGCCTGAATTCATGCCTGACTGCCGTCGGGTCATCTGGAGAGCAGGAAAATGTTGGGTCGGGGCAAAAAAAGCCAAGCGTGTTGTATCCCCAGTAATTGATTAATCCTCGCTCGGCGAGACCAGGTTCATCAATGTGATAGTGAATAGGCAAGAGTGAAAGAGCATTTACGCCAAGCGACGTGAAGTGGCGAATTGCCGCCGGATGACATAGCCCACTATAGGTTCCTCTCATTTCCGTGGGGATTTCAGGATGAAGCCGGCTAAAGCCCTTTACATGGACTTCATACAGAACAAGGTTCTCGGTGGCTATTCGCGGTGGAGCCGACAGCGTCCACGCAGTGGCAAGGATCTCCGGTACCCGTGCTTTTAATGCCGTGCTCGCATTGTCTTGCTGATCAAATGAACTCACGCCTTCAGGATCATTGAGCACATATCCGCTGTGCTCTGAAAGCCATTGAAAGTCACCTACGATCTCGCGTGCATAAGGATCAAGCAAAACTTTGTTTGGATTAAAGCGATGCCCCTCGTCGGGTCGATAGGGGCCGTAAGCTCTGAATCCATAAATCAAGCCAGGGGCTCCATCCGGCAGATCCCCGTCAAACAGACCAAGCTTAGGACCAAACATGTCATGGCGCGCAAGTTCGACTCTACCAGTCGGATCAAACAGGCAAAGCTCAATACGTTCAGCGTGTTCAGAAAAAACGACAAAACTCACACCACCGTCACACGGTGTGGCACCAAATTGAACATGGCGGCCGTCAATTAATGGCATTAAGTGCATAAAACTTTACTTTTAGTAAAAATAACTTGACATATTATGATCGTCAATGTAAAGTTAATTTTACTTTTTGTAAAAGGGAGTTAACCATGAATGCAATGAATTTAGAAAATTACACGCAAAGAAATGTTGCGAATGTCCGGTCGGTTTTGGTTTGGTCTTTTCTATGGGGACTTTCATTAATAATAGCCTGTTTAGCGCTCAAGTTTTGGTGGTCCCAAAGCTACGCAATGCTGGCTATATTCATGGTAGCGCATATTGCTTGCGCGCTCGGCGCGTTGAAAGCGCATCAAGTGTGGTTAAAAGGGCTGGATGAGTTGCAGCAACAAATTCAGCTGCATTCGATGGCATTTACATTGGGACTTACATGGATTGCGATTACGTCTTTGTTAGTACTCAGTAGCGCTGGCCTAATAGAAGTTGAGAAGTTTCACCTGCCGATTTTGGCCGTAGTGATGGCCGTTGTTGGAACACTTGGTAATTTTATTGGCATGCGAAATGCGTCATGAACAATAAGCTAAAAGTACTGCGGGCTGAGTATGATTGGACTCAAGCCGATTTAGCTGCTCAGCTGGATGTTTCTCGTCAAACAATAATTGCGATAGAAAAAGGAAAATATGACCCCAGCCTGTCGTTGGCTTTTAAGGTTGCTCGACTATTCAATTTAAAGATAGAGGATATTTTCCAGAATCAAAGCGCCTGAGTTGACAATTGCCAGAGGCAGCACAAACTCGTGCAATGACGAGTGCATCATAGGTAAAGTTCTCCAATGATGAGCATAATGTTCGCGCAAATTACAATAATGTACCGCACTGATCAGGCGGTCGGAGGGTAAAGCAGTGGCTGATGTTCAACTGACCGACGTTCAAAAAGCTTTCGGTGACGTACGCGTGCTGCGCGACATAAACCTGCATATCCGCGATGGCGAATTTATGGTGTTCGTTGGGCCCTCCGGGTGCGGAAAATCCACCCTGCTGAGGACGATTGCCGGGCTAGAGGAAATCACCGGCGGCATCCTCTCAATCGGAGGCCGCAAGGTGAATGAAGTGCCACCCGCCGAGCGCGGGATAGCAATGGTATTCCAGTCGTATGCTCTTTACCCGCATATGAGTCTTTTTGACAACATGGCGTTTGGCCTTCAGCTGGCCAAAATACCCAAGGACGAGATTGACCGCGTCGTGCATCAGGCGGCCAAGATTCTCAATATAGATCACCTGCTCGACCGCAAACCCAAGGATCTCTCGGGCGGGCAACGGCAGCGCGTGGCGATCGGTCGGGCCATTGTGCGCAAACCCGACGTATTTCTCTTTGACGAACCCTTGTCTAACCTGGACACCGCACTGCGCGTGCGCATGCGTTATGAGTTCGCCAAGTTGCATGAAGATCTGAAAACCACAATGATCTACGTCACCCACGATCAGGTCGAGGCGATGACTCTGGCCGATCGAATAGTCGTGCTTTCGGTGGGCAAGATCGAGCAGGTCGGCGCGCCGCTGGAACTGTACGAGCACCCAGACAACCTGTTTGTCGCCGGCTTCATCGGATCGCCGGGAATGAATTTCATAGCGGCGGAGATCGTTGCGGCCGACGCAGGTACCGCCAGCGTTCGACTGCAAGGTGGAGCGCTGATCAACTGTGCCGTCGATGCGTCGGCGGCGCGCGTCGGCGATAAAGTCACTCTGGGCGTGCGACCGGAACATTTCAGCACCGAATCATCTGTCAATGAAATCGAGGTCAAGGTCACCTTTGTCGAGTCGCTGGGCAGCATCACGCACGCCTATTGCGATTACCCTGGAGTAGAAGAGTCGCTGACGTGCGAATTGGGCGGCAGTTCTGGCGAGACGCCGGTGCGCAGCGGACAATTGCTGCAACTCGGCGTTCCTGCGAATCGCTGCTATCTATTCGATGCGCAAGGCCGCGCCTTTCGCCGTCACACGGCAACCGAACAGAAACCCGCCGCGGCATGAGCCTGATGAATCG
>CAZAGR010000006.1:0-21826 GCA_964484585.1 uncultured Propionivibrio sp.
GGGAACACGGGGTGCACGGGGGAAGGCAAAACCTTTTCTCTGTGCAGCAGTGTCATTGCCGCTCATGGTGTTTGGTTTTCCCCGTGCACCCCGTGTTCCCCGTGGTTAGGCTGCTTCCCGTATGAAGACCATCCTTATCATGGCTGGCGGCACCGGCGGGCACATCATGCCTGGTATTGCCGTGGCTGAGATGTTGAAGGCCCAAGGTTGGAAGATCGTCTGGATGGGCAATCCGGACGGAATGGAAGCGCAACTGACTGCAGGGCGCGGCTATGAAATGGCCTGGCTGCGATTTTCAGCTTTGCGTGGCAAGGGTCTGCTGCGGAAGCTGTTGCTTCCCTTCAACCTGTTGCGGGCGTTCTATCAGGCGCTGATCCAGCTAAGTCACCACAAACCCGATGTGGTGCTTGGCTTTGGTGGTTACATTACCTTTCCGGGCGGGATGATGGCGGTGCTGAAGGGAATTCCACTCGTATTGCACGAGCAGAATTCAGTGGCCGGTCTGGCCAATCGCGTTCTGGCGAAACTTGCTGATACCGTGCTTACCGGCTTTCCCGATGTACTCAACAACGGCTTATGGGTGGGTAATCCGGTACGTCCCGAGATCGCCGTACTGCCAGCGCCGACTTTTCGTTATACAGGTCGTATCGGTCCGCTGCGGGTATTGGTGATTGGCGGCAGCCTGGGTGCGCAGGCGCTGAATGAGTTGGTGCCTAAAGCTCTGGCAGCGATTGAGCGCAGTGGCCGGCCGATCGTCACTCACCAGACCGGTGAGCGTCACCTTGCCGCGGTGCAGAATCTCTACGCATCACTCGGAGTCGATGCCTTGTGCATGGCCTTTGTGAACGACATGGCCGCCGCGTATGCCGAGGCTGATCTGGTGATTTGTCGTGCCGGCGCATTGACCATCGCTGAGTTGGCGGCCGCCGGAGTGGCAAGTCTTCTGGTTCCGTTTCCATTTGCTGTGGACGATCATCAGACCGGAAATGCGGAGTTCCTGGCACATGCTGGCGCTGCGTTCCTGATGTCACAGGCTGAACTGAGCGTGGATCGATTGAAAGAGATGGGAACCGTCTCGCGTGATCTGCTGGTTCAGATGGCTGAAAAAGCACGCGAGCTGGCGCGGCCGGACGCGACCGCTGCGGTCGCCCAAGCCTGTAAAGACGCCGCTAACTAAGGATGAGCAATCATGAAACATAAGGTAAAGCGCATTCATTTTGTGGGTATCGGAGGCGCCGGAATGTCCGGAATCGCGGAGGTGCTTGCAAATCAGGGCTATGAGGTCAGCGGTTCCGACCTGGCCCCGAGTGCGGTGACACGACGTCTTGAGGAGCACGGAATTACGGTGCGTATCGGACATCAGGCGGCTAATGTGGACAAGGTCGATGCGGTCGTCGTCTCGACTGCTGTGGCCGAGAGTAACCCGGAAGTCGTGCGCGCGCGCGAGCGTTTTGTACCTGTTGTGCCCAGAGCGCAAATGCTGGCCGAGTTGATGCGGCTCAAACAAGGCTTGGCCATCGCGGGTACGCATGGCAAGACGACGACTACCAGTCTGGTTGCCAGTTGTCTGGCGGCAGGAGGGCTGGACCCGACATTCGTGATCGGAGGCCGCCTGAATTCGGCCGGTGCCAATGCACGGCTGGGTAGCGGCGAGTTCCTGGTCGCGGAGGCCGATGAGTCGGATGCGTCGTTTTTGTATCTTTCGCCAGTGATCGCGGTGATTACCAACATCGACGCCGACCATATGGAGACGTACGGGCATGACTTCGGTCGGCTCAAGCAGGCGTTTGTCGATTTTTTGCATCGCTTGCCGTTCTACGGCGTAGCGGTGGTGTGCAATGACGATGCCAATGTGCGTGAAATAGTTCCGCGAGTCGCCAAGCAAATCGTTACGTACGGTATTGATTCACCGGCAAATTTTCGTGCCGAGAACATTGTTGCTGATGGTGGCACGATGCGCTTTGACTGCGTGCGCTCCGACGGCGGGCGGGCGGGTGTGAGCACAGGTATCGGCTCAGGCACGGTGTCCCGATTTGCGGTGACACTCAATCTGCCCGGCCGGCACAATGTGCTCAACGCTTTGGCTGCGATTGCGGTGGCCACAGAAGTCGGCGTTGGCGACACGGCGATCGTCAAGGCCTTGGCTGAGTTTGCGGGCGTCGGACGACGGTTCCAACGTTATGGTGAGGTGCTATGCCCTGCTGGGGGCACGTTCACCTTGATCGACGATTACGGCCACCATCCGGTAGAGATGGCCGCCACAATCGCCGCTGCGCGCGGCGCTTTCCCGGGACGAAGACTGGTATTGGCCTTTCAACCGCATCGGTTCACACGGACCCGCGATTGCTTTGAAGATTTTGTAAACGTCTTGTGCGGTGTTGATGTCTTGTTGTTGACCGAGGTTTATGCCGCCGGCGAGGCCCCCATTGTTGCTGCTGACGCGCGCACGCTCGCCCGGGCGATTCGAATCGCTGGCAAGGTGGAGCCATTTTTTGTCGATAGCGTGGTGGGCCTACCCGCCGCAATACTTTCTGTCGCGCGGGATAACGATGTGGTCATCACGATGGGTGCGGGCTCCATTGGTGCCGTGCCAGGGAGAGTGACCACCAGTGAATCGACGTGAATGAGATGCGGTTGGAACTCGGACCGACTCCCCTGCGCGGCGAACTGAGCCGAAATGAGTCCATGATCCGCCACGTTTCCTGGCGAGCCGGTGGGCCGGTGACGCACGCCTACCGGCCTGCCGATCTTGATGATCTTGTGGTTTTTCTCAAAGGTTTGCGCCCAGATGAAGCGCTCTTGTACGTCGGGCTAGGCAGCAATTTGTTGGTACGCGATGGGGGGTTTGACGGCACGGCGATATTTCTGCACGGGAATCGCCTTGGTTTGCGCGCCTTGCGCCTCGAGAGCACGGGCAGTATTTACGCCGAGGCGGGGGTTGCATCACCCAAATTGGCCCGCTTCGCTGCCAATCATGGGTGCGCCGGTGCAGAGTTCCTTGCGGGCATTCCCGGGACGGTAGGCGGAGCGCTGGCAATGAATGCGGGTTGTTACGGCGGTGAAACCTGGAACTTTGTCGAACGCGTGCTGATGTTGGATCGCCAGGGCCGCCGAATTGAGCGCCGCCCGGAGGATTTTGTGATCGGTTACAGGCATGTGGGGTTGCGGGCCGCAACAGACGAGGTCTTCGCCGCCGCCTGGTTCCGCTTTCCGGCGGGTGACGAACGCACGTCGCGAGCCTCCATCAGTGAGCTGTTAAAACGTCGGATCGCAAGTCAGCCACTGAGTCTGCCAAACGCCGGATCCGTGTTCCGCAACCCGCCCGGAGATCATGCGGCGAGGCTGATCGAGGCCGCTGGTCTCAAAGGTGCATGCATTGGTGGTGCTCAGGTGTCTGAAAAGCATGCGAATTTCATCGTTAATCGAGACGGCAAGGCGAGCGCAAGTGCGATAGAAATGCTAATCGGCCAAATTAAGGCGGATGTGTCAAAAAAATTTGGTGTTGAACTGGTGCGCGAGGTCCGCATCGTGGGTGACGTCAATGCTGATTCGGCGGACGAATTGACCAAGGTGGCCAAGGTTTGAGAGCGGGAAAATGAATTTCGGCAAAGTGGCAGTGTTGATGGGCGGAACTTCCGCCGAGCGTGAAATCTCGCTGATTTCAGGCCGGGCCGTTCTTGCCGCGTTGCTTGAGCGCGGTGTCG
This sequence comes from uncultured Propionivibrio sp., assembly GCA_964484585.1. Taxonomy (GTDB): domain Bacteria; phylum Pseudomonadota; class Gammaproteobacteria; order Burkholderiales; family Rhodocyclaceae; genus JADKHX01. The sequence continues at coordinate 3,705 of CAZAGR010000006.1, forward strand.
ACGCGCATTCCTATGATCCCGCCGAAGCACCCTTGTGGGAACTTCCGCGCCACGGTTACTCTCGTGTTTTCAATATTCTTCATGGGCGCATCGGTGAGGATGGCACGGTGCAGGGGGCGCTCGATCTTCTCGGCATCCCCTATACCGGAAGCGGCGTGATGGCCTCGGCTTTGGCGATGGACAAATGGCGCACGAAGTTGTGTTGGTTGGCTGCTGGTATTCCTACGCCGCGATTTCTGATGTTGACGTCCGAGTCTGACCCTCGACGAATAATCGAGGATCTCGGGTTGCCGCTGATCATCAAGCCTGCGCGAGAGGGATCATCAATCGGCGTCACGCGAGTGAACTCGGAGGCCGACTATTCCGCCGCATTTGCACTTGCCAATCGCCTCGATCCCTTGGTGATTGCCGAAGAATTTATCGTTGGTCAAGAACTAACCGCGGCCATTCTCGGCGAGCGCGTTTTGCCTTTGGTGCGCATCGATGCCCCGGAAGGGCAGTACGACTATGCCAATAAATATTTCACTGACAAGGTCAAGTACCAGTGTCCCGCAGGCGTTGGTGGAGATCTCGAAATAGCTATTCAGCGAATCGCGCTCAGCGCATTCCAGGTTCTCGGGTGCCGTGGGTGGGGCCGCGCCGATCTTATGCTGCGCCCAGACGGACGTTTTTCCTTCCTAGAAATGAACTCCATCCCGGGGATGACCGGTCATTCGCTTGTTCCGATTGCCGCGAGGGCGGCCGGCGTTGAGTTTGCTGACTTAGTGTTGGCTATTCTGGCGGAGGCACGCTGTGGTTAAGGCGAGAAAAAAAGGCGGTAACGCACGGCATGTTACGGCTAACGGTGGCGAGGGGTTTTGGAATCGCCCCGCGCTGATGAATCTCATTTCGGATCTGCTGCTGTTGGGCGGTGGCTTTATGCTGATTTGGGTTGCTGCGATTTGGCTGCAGCGCTTGCCAGCCTTCCCATTGCGGCAGCTGGTGGTGGTTACCCCGATTGCCAAAGTGTCCCGTCAGCAACTCGAACACGTTGCCAGGACAGCCGTTGCCGGCAATTTCTTTACAGTCGATTTGGCAGCAGCGCAAGCCGTTCTTGAGGTTCTGCCATGGGTCCGCCGGGCGGAGGTGCGTCGACGGTGGCCAGATGCGCTTGAGGTGACTTTGGAAGAGCACGATGCCGCGGCGCATTGGACGCCGCTGGAAGGTGAGCCACGATTGGTGAACACTCATGGCGAGGTGTTTGTCGCGACATCCGATGCCGCGGAGTTGCCGCGTTTCAGTGGCCCCGAAGGTTCGGCTGTGCGAGTACTGGAGCGGTTTACCGAATTCAAGAAGGGCTTGAATACGATTGGTCGGGTTCCCGTGTCAGTACATTTGTCCCCGCGCGAGGCATGGCGATTGAAGCTTGATGATGGCGTGGCGCTTGAGCTGGGACGTGACCAGTCCAAGCATCCGGTGGCTGATCGGCTCGCCCGTTTTTCTGCAACCTATTCCATCGCACGGTCCCGGATTCAAGCAGTGTTCAGCGTTGTCGATATGCGCTACCCGAACGGATTTGCGGTTCGTGCCGGCGGCAAGAGCTAGGCCATGCGCACCAATTTTGAGTGTATGCAGCACAGAGTGAATAGTGATGAGTAAAGAACCACGACGCGACCTGATTGTTGGTTTGGATATTGGCACCTCGAAGATCGTCGCCATTGTTGGCGAATTGGATGGTGAGGGACGCTTGTCCATTCTGGGTCTCGGTACCCAGGAGTCAACCGGACTTAAACGCGGTGTGGTGATCAACATCGAGTCGACGGTGAATTCGATTTCACGCGCCATCGCCGAAGTCGAGATGATGGCGGGTTGCAAGGTGCGTGATGTCTATACCGGCATTGCGGGGAGCCACATCAAGAGCAAGGACTCATCTGGCATGGCAGTAGTGCGGGACAAGGAAGTAACGTCGTTTGATGTCGAGCGCGCGATTGAGGCCGCCAACGCGACGCCCATATCCGCCGACGACCAGATCCTGCATACACTCGTGCAGGAGTTCATCGTCGATGGCCAGGATGGGGTGAAGGAGCCGATCGGCATGGACGCCAAGCGACTGGACGTCAAGGTGCATCTGGTCACCGGAGCGGTGACGGCGGTACAGAATATCGTCAAATGCGTCCATCGCTGCGGTCTGGATGTCGTGGATCTGGTGCTGCAGCCACTTGCCTCGGGTTATGCCGTCCTTACCGAGGATGAGAAGGATGTGGGTGTTTGTCTGGTTGATATTGGTGGCGGCACGACCGATATCGCTGTGTTTTTGCAAGGTGCAATCCGGCATACCGCGGTGATACCGATTGCCGGTGATCAGCTCACCAACGATATTGCTATCGCATTACGCACTTCGACCCAGGATGCCGAGGAAATCAAGATGCGCTTCGGGGTTGCCTTGCAGCAGTTAGCCGATGCTGATGAGATGATCGAAGTTCCGGGCGTTGGTGATCGGCCCTCATCGCAACTATCACGACAAACTCTGGCCGGGTTCATCCAGCCGCGTGCCGAGGAAATCTTCCAGAAGGTGCAGGACGAACTGGTGCGTAGTGGCTACGTGCGCCTGCTGCGCGCGGGCATCGTTCTGACGGGTGGATGTGCACAGATGACTGGCATGACTGAACTCGGGGAAGAAATTTTTCACAATACGGTAAAGCTGGGTATGCCTCACTACGACGGTAATTTGCGCGATTTTGTGCGCAATCCGCGCTATGCAACGGCGATGGGTTTGCTGATCGAGGGCGTTGCGCAACAAAAGCGCGGTATGAAAGGGCATGGTCCGAGGAGTTTCAAACAGATTTTGGCGCGCATGAAAGCATGGTTTGGTAAAAATTTTTAGTTTCGGTGGTTTGTTCAACTTGGTGTTTGTTTATTTAGGGGGCGATGATGATTGAATTTGTTGAAGTGGACGAAAACCTGTCAAGTACGACGGTGATCAAGGTAGTCGGTGTGGGTGGTGCCGGTGGCAATGCCGTCGAACACATGATTCGTGAGGGGGTGGGCGGTGTAGAGTTCATTTGCTGCAATACTGATGCTCAGGCGTTGGCCAAGAGTAGCGCGCACGTGACGTTGCAGCTTGGCCCCGGCCTCGGAGCGGGTGGAAAGCCAGAAAAGGCAAAGGAACTCGCGCTGGCCGAGCGTGAGCGTATAGCCGATGTACTCCGGGGCGCAAATATGGTTTTCATCACTGCCGGCATGGGCGGCGGTACGGGAACCGGTGCCGGTCCTGTGATCGCAGAGGTCGCCCGCGAATTGGGAATTTTGACTGTCGCAGTGGTCACCAAGCCCTTCGAGTACGAGGGAAAGCGCAAACGTCTGGCCGAAGAAGGTGTAGCTGAGCTTGCGCGCCACGTTGATTCACTCATCGTGATTCTCAACGAGAAGCTCGAGGAGGTACTTGGCGATGAAGTCACCATGCTTGAGGCATTCAAGGCGGCTGACAACGTGCTGCGTAACGCCGTCGGCGGCATAGCCGAGATCATCAATGTCCCCGGGTTGGTGAATGTGGACTTTGAGGATGTTCGGACCGTGATGGGTGAAATGGGTAAGGCCATGATGGGCTCTGCGGCCGCCGCCGGCGTAGATCGAGCTCGCGTGGCGGCCGAAGCGGCGGTTGCGAGCCCCCTTCTTGAGGGGATCGAGCTGTCGGGTGCCCGCGGAGTGCTGGTCAATATCACGGCAAGTACATCCCTGGGCTTGAAAGAGTACAAGGAAGTCATGGCGACGATTCGTCAATACACAGCCGCTGAAGCAACAGTCATTTGTGGCGCTGTGTTTGATGAGGCCATGGAAGATCAGTTGCGCGTGACGGTGGTGGCCACGGGCCTTGGCGCAGTTGCCAAATCGGCGCGAAAGCCTGAAATGAAGATGGTGGAAGTAGTCGGTCTGGGTCTGCGCACCGGCACCGACAACCTCCCAATTTTCGAGACTTCAACGACGCAGGCGTCGATGGATCTGTCGGGTGTCATGGGCGGTCGCGGCGTCCGCACACCGAGCCGCACGCAGGCGGATGATATGGCCGGCGCAGGCATCGACAAATACGATATTCCGGCCTTCCTGCGACGTCAGTCGGACTGATAGCCTATTAAGCTACGTTGAAGATGCCGGGACTCTAGAGCGCCCCCTCTAGGGCCCCGGCGCTTTCGTTTGGGGCTCGGTGATAACATCTCGTCTCAAATTCGTTCTACGGAACAACCTGAAATTCCATTACCGCCATGCTCAAACAGCGCACGCTGAAGTCAGTCGTAAAGGCTACCGGAGTCGGTTTGCACTCGGGTGCCAAGGTAACGCTTGTTCTGCGCCCGGCGCTGCCAGACACCGGTGTCGTTTTTTGTCGCGTTGACTTGAATCCACCCGTTGAACTGAAAGCCGACCCGTTTAGCGTGGGCGATACCCGATTGGCCTCCTGTTTGGAAAAAGAAGGCACCAAAGTTGCGACGGTCGAGCATTTGATGTCGGCGCTGGCCGGACTCGGAATAGACAATATTTACGTTGACGTGGATGCCGCCGAGATGCCCATCATGGACGGCTCAGCCGCCCCGTTTGTATTTTTGCTTCAATCGGCCGGAATTGAAGAACAAAAGGCGGCCAAGAAGTTTCTGCGGGTGAAAAAAACCGTAGAGGTTCGAGATGGTGACAAATGGGCTAAATTCGAACCCTACGAAGGTTTTAGCCTTGAGTTCTCCATCGTTTTCAATCATCCGGCCGTCGATCACACCGGCAGTCGGGCACGTGTCGATTTTGCCGATCAGTCCTATATCCGTGAAGTAGCGCGGGCGCGAACCTTTGGGTTTATGCAGGACGTCGAGTTCATGCGCGACCAGGGCTTGGCACTGGGCGGCAGTCTCGGTAACGCTATCGTGATGGATGAGTACCGAGTGTTGAATAGTGATGGTTTGCGCTACGGTGACGAGTTCGTCAAGCACAAAATACTGGATGCGGTTGGAGATCTCTACCTGGCAGGCCATCCATTATTGGCGGCCTTTTCTGCCCACAAGTCAGGACATGCCCTGAACAACAAGCTTTTGCGCGCGCTCCTGGCCGACGCTAGTGCCTGGGAATTGGCTACTTTTGAAGTTCCGGGAACGACGCCAGAGCGTGTGGCCAGACTCTATCCCCAACTGGTCGCCCAAGTTATTTGATGCTGATTCTGAGAATCATTGGTCTTCTGGCCGCGATCGGCATCACTGCGGGTATTGTCTCCTGGATTTTTACCCGCGACCCACTGTACTTGCGGATTACATGGCGGATCGGTCAGGCCGCATTGGCACTTGCTCTGCTTTTGATGGTCTTGATGGCCACAGAACGTCTTATCGTTCTTTAAGTGCGCGCAGCAATCCTTCGAGCGCCCGTCGCATCGCCGAATCCAAGGGCAAATTCTCAGTAAATGATGTGAGTGCCTGCTCTTGTTTTTTCCCAGGCAGATGAGGCCTTTCGCCCTTTCTGACGACGGGAGAGCTTGGTAAGGCTTGCGTCTTGACCTCAATTTCAGTAAGCTTAATCCCCTCATTGAACAAAAGATCAGTGAATCGGGGAGTGAACTGCCTGATCTTTGCTGCCACCGCAGTGTTGGTGGTATGAATGACTAGCTTTCCCAGCCGCAGGTTGGCAATCCGTGCGTGAGGCCTCAAAACCGGAGGCAGCGTGGCCTGAAAAAGTTGTTGAAGACGTAGTAGCCGTTTCGCGTGCGCTGAGAATCGCGCCATGCCTTCAGCGTGGTCCAAGTGATCCTGAAGGATGTTTGACGGCATATTGCGCTAGCTAAGGAGGTAAGCATGCATCTTATTCTCGTCTCTAATCGAATGGCAACAGCCAAATCGATTACTCTGACTTGGCAGCATTTCTTCATTGCGTCTGGTTTGCTTTTCTCCGCGCTAATTGGTCTGTCGTCCGTCGTTTCCTACCTGACTGTTCGCCATGCGGCGGAGATTCGTCTACCTATTTTTCAGGATCTGGTACGAGCCATCAATGCTGAGGATAGCTCGCGCTCCACACAGTTCGTCCGGCAAAATATCAATTCCATGGCGGTCAAACTGGGTGAAATGCAGGCGCAATTGATTCGTTTGGATACCTTGGGAGAGCGGTTGGCGGGAGCTTCCGGGGTCAAGTTTCAGGACATCAAGAGCGCAACCCGCGCGCCGGAACAGGTTGGTGCTTTGAACGACGGCCGCGGCGGACCATTGATTAAGCCCAGCACGTTGTCGCAGGAAGATTTGCAGCGCGCAGTCGACAATCTCGCACGTGAATTGGACAACAAGACCAACGCACTGGCCGTGATCGAATCGCAAGTATTCGAAGAGCAAATTCGCAAAATGCTATTGCCGACAGGGCTGCCGGTCGACGCTGATTGGAATGCATCCGCGTTTGGCTGGCGTATTGATCCCTTCACCGGCGAACGCGCCATGCATGAGGGAGTGGATTTCGTGGCCGCCGTGGGGACGCCCGTGCGGTCTGCGGCAGCGGGTGTGGTCGTGAGTGCCGAAAAGCACCCGCAATATGGCAACCTGATCGAAATCGATCACGGCAAGGAGCTTAGCACGCGCTATGCTCATGCCTCGAAGCTTTTGGTGAAGGCTGGGTCATTCGTCAAGCGCGGCCAAATCGTTGCCGAAGTCGGGACCACAGGCCGGTCCACAGGGCCGCATTTGCATTTTGAAGTTCGTCTGCGAGGCATAGCGCAAAACCCGGATCGCTTCTTGCGGGTGTCGTTGGCAAATCAAAACCTTGCAAAGGCGAACTAAAGATAAGAAATATAATTCTGGCGCCTCATTTTGAGGGCGGCGAATCGCCGTACGGTATTGCAACTTGAGGTGACACACAACGCGCAGGATGAATTCGATGAGCTTGAATTACTAAACTCAAGAAATCAAATACCTAGCAAGCTTGGGCTGCTTTGACTGATAATTGTGCGCTTTTAGTTGGCGGTGACACGGTTCTACGCTCGCCGACTGCACCAAGGAAAGCCCAACAATGTTACCGTTTGTATTTAACCCGTTAACTAGCGCCATTCGTGCGTTGGCAATGGACTCTGTTCAGAGGGCCAACTCCGGACATCCAGGTGCACCCATGGGCATGGCCGAAATTGCCGAAGTTCTGTGGAATCGGCATCTTCGTCACAATCCGCGCAATCCGCATTGGGCCAATCGCGACCGTTTCGTGTTGTCCAACGGACACGGCTCTATGCTCATCTATGCGTTGCTGCATTTAACTGGGTACGATCTTTCCATTGAAGATCTTAAGAATTTCCGGCAGTTGCACAGCAAGACTCCGGGCCATCCCGAGCTGGGCTATACGCCTGGCATCGAAACTACGACCGGGCCACTTGGCCAAGGGTTGAGTAACGCTGTTGGCATGGCGTTGGCTGAGAAGCTTCTTGCCAAAGAATTTAATCGTCCCGGTTTTGATGTGGTTGATCATTACACGTACGTGTTCCTCGGCGATGGTTGCCTGATGGAGGGCATTTCACATGAAGTCTGTTCTTTGGCCGGAACCTGGGGCCTGAACAAGCTGATCGCTTTCTATGACGATAACGGTATTTCCATTGATGGCCACGTAGCTGGCTGGTTTACCGACAATACACCTCAGCGTTTTGAAGCCTACGGTTGGCAAGTCATTCCCGATGTCGATGGCCACGACTCCGTTGCTATCGAGGCAGCGATTCTTGCGGCGCATGAAGATACGTCTCGCCCTACCTTGATCTGCTGCAAGACGGTCATTGGCCGCGGTGCGCCGAATAAGCAGGGCGGCCATGACGTACATGGCGCGCCTTTGGGTGATGTCGAAATTGCAGCCGCACGCGAGCAAATTGGCTGGAAATATTCACCGTTTGAAATTCCGGCGGACATCTACGCGGCCTGGGATGCAAAGGTCAAAGGCGCGACGTGGGAGGATGCTTGGAACAGGCTGTTTGCCGACTACGCCAAGCTGCACCCGACGCTGGCCACCGAGCTCACTCGGCGCATGGCGGGTGATCTGCCAGTGGATTGGAGCGCGCATGTTGATGCGACCCTGACCCGATTGAACGACAAGGGCGAAACCGTCGCCACGCGCAAGGCGTCGCAGAACTCGATCGAAGCGTTTGCGCCTAAGTTGCCAGAATTGCTTGGCGGCTCGGCCGATCTGACAGGCTCGAATCTCACCAACTGGTCAGGATCGAAATCCGTAACGCGCGACGGGCAGGGGAACTATATCCATTACGGCGTACGTGAATTCGGCATGGCGGCGATTGTTAACGGAATTGCACTGCACGGCGGTTTCATTCCCTACGGTGGCACCTTTCTGATGTTCTCCGAATATGCCCGCAATGCCCTACGCATGGCAGCATTGATGAAGCAGCGCAGTATTTTTGTCTTTACTCACGATTCAATCGGGCTCGGTGAAGATGGCCCCACTCATCAACCCGTCGAGCAGACCGCCACGCTTCGAATGATCCCGAACATGGATGTTTGGCGTCCTTGCGATACGGTGGAGTCGGCGGTGGCGTGGGCCTCGGCAATCGAGCGTAAGAGTGGGCCTAGCTGTTTGGCATTGTCACGGCAGAATCTGCCGTTTGTAAAACGCGATCCAGAAACCTTGGCCAAAGTCCGTCGCGGGGGATATGTGCTGTCTGAAAGCCAGGGAGCGACAAAGGCCGTGATTATCGCAACCGGATCGGAGATTGATCTGGCACTGAAGGCTCAAGCGCGGTTGGCAGAAGAAGGAACATTCGTACGCGTTGTGTCGATGCCCTGTACCAATATTTTTGATCGCCAAGATGCGGCGTATCGCGCTGCTGTTCTGCCCGACGGCATCGTGCGTATCGTCGTTGAGGCCGGCGTCACGGGCGGCTGGTATAAATATGTCGGTTTGACAGGTGCGGTCATCGGTCTGGACCGTTTTGGTGAGTCCGCGCCGGCGAGTGTTCTATTCAAGGAATTTGGTTTCACTGCAGAAAGTGTGGTGAATACCGTGAAGTCTGTTCTGTAATTTTTTTGGGAGAAAAGTCATGACTATCAAAGTTGGTATCAACGGATTTGGTCGCATCGGCAGAATGGTATTTCGTGCCGCGGTGCGTAACTTTCCTGACATTGAAATCGTCGGTATCAATGATCTGCTGGAACCGGACTATCTTGCCTACATGCTGAAGTTTGATTCAGTTCACGGTCGCTTTCAAGGCGACATCGCCGTCGAAGGTACAACCTTGATTGTCAACGGTAAGCGGATTCGGCTAACAGCAGTGAAAGATCCCGCCGAACTCAAATGGGGTGAAGTAGGCGCCGATATTGTGATCGAATCGACGGGTCTTTTCCTGACCAAGGAGACCGGGGAGAAGCACCTCGCGGCCGGGGCTAAAAAGGTCATCATGTCGGCGCCCTCCAAGGACGACACGCCAATGTTTGTCTATGGGGTGAACCACACCAAGTACGCTGGTGAGACGATAATCTCCAACGCATCGTGCACCACCAATTGCCTGGCTCCGGTAGCAAAGGTGCTGAACGATAACTGGGGTATCAAGCGCGGCCTGATGACCACTGTGCATGCATCCACTGCCACACAGAAGACTGTGGATGGGCCTTCCAACAAGGATTGGCGAGGTGGCCGAGGGATTCTGGAAAACATTATTCCATCATCGACCGGTGCCGCTAAGGCCGTTGGCGTGGTCATTCCAGAACTGAACAAAAAGCTCACCGGCATGTCGTTTCGTGTCCCGACCTCCGACGTCTCTGTTGTCGATTTGACGGTCGAGTTAAACAAGGAAGCCAGCTACAAGGAAATCTGCGCCGCGATGAAGGTCGCTTCGGAAGGGTCCATGAAGGGCGTGCTGGGCTATACAGAAGAGAAAGTCGTCGCCACCGATTTCCGTGGCGAGAGTTGCACCTCGGTGTTCGACGCTGACGCCGGCATTGCGCTCGACAGCACCTTCGTCAAGGTTGTAAGCTGGTACGACAACGAGTGGGGATACTCCTGCAAGGTACTGGAAATGGCGCGCGTAATTTCGAAATAGCGTTCGAAATAGAGGCTGCTATGAAGTTCAAGACGCTGGGTGATTTTGATCTGAAGGATAAGCGAGTTTTCATTCGCGCTGACCTGAATGTGCCGGTCAAGGATGGAAAAGTAACTTCGGACGCGCGCATTACGGCCTCGATGCCGACTATTTTGCATTGCCTGAAGGCGGGCGCCAAGGTCATGGTGACCTCGCATCTTGGCCGCCCCGAGGAAGGCGTATTCACGGAAGAGAATTCACTTCAACCCGTGGCCGATGTCATGACGGCATTGTTGGGAAAATCCGCCGGCGAGCCGGTGCGCTTGATTCGCGACTGGATTGGTGGTGGATTTGAGTTGGCGGCGGGTGAAGTGGTGTTGCTGGAGAATTGCCGTTTCAATCCTGGCGAGAAGAAAAACCTCGAAGCCACTGCACGGAAGTATGCGGCGCTGTGCGATATTTTTGTGATGGATGCTTTCGGTACTGCGCATCGTGCCGAGGCATCGACCTACGGTGTCGCCCAATTTGCCCCGGCGGCGTGTGCCGGCCTGTTAGTGGCAGAAGAGCTGCGCGCTCTGCAAAATGCGCTGGCCAATCCGGCGCGACCGATGGTAGCTATCGTTGGCGGGTCCAAAGTGTCAACAAAGCTGACGGTGCTCGAAGCGCTGGCGGATAAGGTCGACCAACTTGTGGTCGGCGGTGGCATTGCCAACACTTTTCTGATGGCATCCGGCAAAAACGTCGGCAAGTCGCTGTGTGAGGCTGATCTGGCACCGATAGCCCAAGACCTGATGGCTAAAATGAAGGCGCGAGGCGCAACTATTCCGGTTGCTGTCGATGTGGTCTGCGGCAAAAAGTTTGATGCCGCCGAGCCGGCGGTATCCAAGAGTGCAGATGCGGTGTGCGACGATGACATGATCTTTGACATCGGTCCGCAATCAGCTCAAACCCTGGTCGATATCATCATGAAAGCGGGCACTGTGGTCTGGAATGGTCCTGTCGGGGTTTTTGAGTTTGATCAGTTTGGTGAAGGCACTCGAAAAATCGCTGACGCGATCGCCCGCACGACGGCGTTTACGCTGGCTGGGGGAGGCGATACGATTGCGGCGATACAAAAGTACGGTATCTACGATAAGCTTTCCTATATTTCAACCGCCGGTGGTGCGTTTCTCGAATTTTTGGAAGGCAAGACCTTGCCGGCCGTTGCGATGTTGGAACAACGATATAACGGCTGACCGGTCGCAGCGTGCGTCGGACCCACAAGCCATATGCAGTTAAATAGCGGAGCCTAAACCATGCAGCGTTCGACCAAAATTGTGGCAACACTCGGTCCAGCCTCCAGCACACCGGAGCGCCTGGCCGCGTTGGTTGCCGCTGGCGTCGACGTGGTGAGGTTGAATTTTTCTCATGGCTCGCCCGAAGACCATAAAAAGCGCGTCGATGCCCTGCGTGAGGCGGCGCACGCAGCCGGACGAACCGTTGGCGTCATGGCAGACCTTCAGGGTCCAAAAATTCGCATTGGAAAATTTTCCAATGGTCCGGTTGAAATCAAGGCGGGGCAGAGTTTCATTCTCGATGCCGCCTGCGAACTGGGCGATGCCGGTCGGGTTGGCTTGGACTATCCGGAGCTGATCGACGATGTTGTCCAAGGCGATGTCCTGCTGCTGGACGACGGGCGCACGGTGTTTGACATTGAGCGAATCGAAGGAAATCAAATCTATTGCCGCAATCGCCATGACGGCGAACTGTCCAACAATAAAGGCATTAACAAGCAGGGCGGTGGATTGTCCGCCCCCGCGCTGACGCCTAAAGATATGGCCGATATCAAAACGGCGGCGATGCTCAAAGTCGATTTTGTTGCGGTGTCTTTCCCCAAGAATGGTGCTGACATGCGTCAGGCCAGGGCTCTGCTGCACGAGGCGGGTTCCGATGCACTGGTTGTCGCCAAGATCGAGCGCGTTGAAGCCATTAGCAATTTGGAAGACATTCTGCGGGCGACAGACGGCATCATGGTCGCGCGCGGCGATCTGGCGGTCGAGGTCGGCGATGCGGCCGTGCCCGCGCTGCAAAAGCGCATGATACGCATGGCGCGTGAGCACAACCGATTTGCCATCACCGCGACGCAAATGATGGAATCGATGATCAGCAGCCCGGTACCGACCCGGGCGGAAGTATCAGATGTCGCGAACGCGGTGCTCGACGGAACAGATGCGGTGATGCTGTCGGCGGAAACCGCTTCCGGAGCCTATCCGGTGCAAGCCGTAGAGGCTATGGTGCGAGTCTGCATTGCTGCCGAGAAGTCTCAGGAAATCGCGCTTGATACACATTTTCTGAACCAGGTATTTACCCGTATCGATCAATCGATCGCGATGGCGACCATTTTTACAGCCTTCCACCTTAAGGTGAAGGCGATTGCCACATTGACCGAGTCCGGCTCGACTACCTTGTGGATGAGTCGCTTGAATTCAGGCGTGCCGATTTATGCCCTCACGCCGCGAATTCGAACCCGGTATCGCGTCAGCATTTATAGGGATGTTTTCCCGCTCTTGACCGAAAAAATTGTCGAGGACCGTGACGCCGCACTGCTGCAGGCCGAGGAGACGCTTGTTGCCGCCGGAGCCGTTGAAATAGGCGACCTGATCGTAATGACTGTCGGCGATTTTGCGGGTCAGGCAGGCGGCACCAACACCATGAAACTGGTCAAGGTCGGTGAGCATCGCCGTCCCGCCAGCGCCGACTAATTCTGAACGGATTGTTAACCTACTTTCATGCGCGTGGACGGCTCCCCCGATGATGAAACGATGCAAAAGCAAAATTAATCGCCCCCGCTCCCCGGCCCTCGGCCGGGCGAGGGTGACGGTTTGCTCGCTTCGCTCGATTATCACGGGGCGCTACGAAATGCGTATTTCACGCTAACGTCAACAGGAGAACTCTCATGCCACTCGTATCAATGCGCCAATTGCTCGACCATGCCGCAGAAAACGGCTACGGATTGCCAGCCTTCAACGTCAATAATCTTGAGCAGATTCAGGCCATCATGGAAGCCGCCGAGGAGACCAACAGTCCGGTGATCATGCAGGGTTCGGCCGGTGCCCGGAAATACGCAGGTGAACCTTACCTGCGTCATCTTATTGAAGCCGCCATCGAGACTCACCCGAATATTCCCATCGTGATGCATCAGGACCACGGGGCGAGTCCGTCGATTTGCATTCAGTCGATGCGTTCCGGGTTTTCCAGCGTGATGATGGACGGCTCGTTGATGGAGGATGCCAAGACGCCATCGAGCTTTGACTACAACGCTAGAGTCAGTCGTCATGTAGTTGATATTGCACATGCCATCGGCGTTTCGGTGGAAGGCGAGCTGGGGTGTCTCGGTTCGCTGGAAACCGGCATGGGCGAAAAGGAGGATGGTCATGGTGCTGAAGGTGCGCTCTCGCACGATCAACTCTTGACCGACGCCAATGAAGCCGCAGAATTCGTCAAAGCCACCGGCGTTGACGCCCTCGCAATCGCCATCGGCACATCGCATGGTGCCTACAAATTTACCCGTCCGCCGACTGGCGCAGTGTTGCGTATTGATCGAATCAGGGAAATTCATGCGCGTATTCCCAATACGCATTTGGTAATGCACGGTTCGTCGTCTGTGCCTCAGGATTGGTTGAAAATTATTAACCAGTATGGTGGCACCATGGGCGAGACCTATGGCGTGCCGGTAGAGGAGATCGTCGAAGGGATCAAAAATGGTGTTCGCAAGATCAATATCGACACGGATCTGCGCATGTCATCTACCGGCGCCATTCGCAAGTTTCTCGCCGAAAATCCAAAGGAGTTTGATCCGCGCAAATACCTCACGGTTGCGCGCAAAGCCATGAAGGAAATCTGCAAGGCGCGCTATGAGGCCTTTGGTTGTGCCGGTCAGGCGTCGAAGATCAAGGTCATCCCGATGGAAAAAATGGCCGAGCGCTACAAGAAGGGTGAGTTGGACCCTATCGTCAATTGAATAGCTGAAAATTCGAGATATGGCTTATACACCTTTGTTTGAATCTTCCATTTCCAGTTTGCCCCTGCTGGGCCGCGGCAAGGTTCGTGATATTTACGCCGTTAACGACGAGCATCTGCTGATCGTTACAACAGATCGTTTGTCGGCATTTGATGTCATTCTTCCCGACCCGATTCCGGGCAAAGGTGCGGTGTTGACGGCGGTGGCAAATTTCTGGTTTGGCAAGCTCGCGCATGTCATTCCAAATCAGCTGACCGGCATCGATCCGGAGAGCGTAGTAAGCAGTGAGAGCGAGCGTGAGCAGGTACATGGCCGGTCCATTGTCGTCAAACGGTTAAAGCCCTTGCCGATTGAGGCGGTTGCCCGCGGTTATCTTATTGGGTCCGGCTGGAAGGATTATTTGGCAAGCGGCGGTATATGCGGGATCTCGCTGCCCCCCGGTTTGCAGCTGGCGCAGCAGCTTCCTGAGCCGCTGTTTACGCCGGCCACCAAGGCCGAACTTGGTGCGCATGATGAAAACATCGACTATGCCGCCGTGGAAAAACTGATTGGCGTCGACCTCGCCAAGCAGGTGAAGGACACCACCTTGCGCCTGTATCGAGAAGCAGCCGCCTTTGCACATGTGCGCGGCATTGTGATCGCAGATACCAAGTTCGAGTTCGGCCAGGATGCTGCGGGCCGTCTTTATCTGATCGACGAAGTTCTAACACCCGATTCATCACGTTTCTGGCCGGCTGAGAAATATCAGCTGGGTATCAGCCCGCCTTCGTTCGACAAGCAATTTGTCCGTGATTATCTGGAAACCTTGGCCTGGGACAAGAAGGCGCCGGGTCCCGTGCTGCCGCCGGACATTATCGCCAGGACCACCGAAAAATACTGCGAGGCGCTGGAACGGCTGACCGGTGCGTCAGCTCCCTGAATGCGGCGTAGTCACGTGAGCACATCCTCAAACGCCGCCTCGCCAGCGCCGACTTTTCACGACGGACTTCCTCCGCATTTCGTCGTGCCCGAAGTTCGCATCGTCGGTTTCGACGCACCGTTGCGATGGCTCAAGCTTGGTTGGGCCGATATCTGGCGAATGCCGCTGGGGAGTCTGGGGTATGGCTTGCTGCTGGCTCTGGGGGGCTTTCTCATATTGGCGCTCACTGCGCGTCTGCCCTATTTATTTACTGCGGCGATTTCGGGTTTCCTTTTGGTGGCCCCGATGTTGGGCGCTGGTTTGTATGAAAAATCGCGTCGCTATCTCGCTGGTGAAACGGCCCCGTTGGTGGCAACGGCTCTGGCGTGGAGGCGGAATCCCTCCGCGCTGCTGGGTTTCAGTTTGCTCAGTCTGCTGGCCGGTACGGCTTGGCAGATTGTTTCTGTCGTGCTGATCGCCTTGTTTTACAAAGGTACGGCGATGACACCGATGAACATGATGATCGAAGTGGTGCTCAATCCTCAATACACGCTATTGTTTGTGGTCTATCTCGGTTTTGGCGGAGTCCTCGCCGCCTTGGTGTTTGCCGCCAGTGTGGTTTCCGTGCCGATGCTGATTGATCGGCCGTGTGATTTGCTTAGCGCGCTCACGACCAGTTTCAACGCGGTGTCGGCAAATCCTGCCCCCTTGGCATTGTGGGCGATGATCATCATGCTGATGACGGGCATCGGATTTGTCACAGCCTTGCTTGGCCTGGTGCTCGTGCTGCCCTGGTTGGCCCACGCCAGTTTTCACGCCTACCGCGAATTGGTGCAGTAGTCCCGCGCCGGCAATCGCGCCCTGCGAATGCATGCCACGCACTTTTTATTTGATCGACACATTTAATGAACCCTCTTCTCGATTTCGCATCGTTGCCGCGTTTTGATGCGGTTAACCCGGACCACGTTGCTCCGGCCATCCGCGAATTGCTTGCTGCCAATCGCGCGCTGATTGATCAACTTATTGCGCCGCCGACTCCCGCGACATGGGATGATTTCGTTCAGCCGATGCTTGATGCGGGTGAGCGTTTGTCGCGCGCTTGGGGCGTTGTTAGTCACCTGCACTCGGTAAAGGATGTACCGCCCTGGCGCGAGGCATACAACGCGCTGTTGCCTGAGGTCTCGAGCTTCTATGCCGATCTCGGGCAGAATCTTGCCTTGTTCGCCAAGTTCAAGGCTCTGTATTCCAGTGACGAGTATCCGGGCTTGAACGCGGGGCGGCAGCGCATCATTAACAATGAACTGCGCGACTTCCGCCTTTCCGGAGCCGAACTGTCCGAGGAGAAAAAGCCACGTTTCAAAGAAATTCAGGAGGAGCTTTCCGCGTTGGCGGCGAAATTTTCAGAGAACCTTCTCGATGCCACCAATGATCACACCGAATGGGTGAGCAATGAAAGTGAGTTAGCGGGTTTGCCGGAAGACGTTAAAACGGCCGCTGCTGCTGCGGCACAAAATGCTGTAGCGAAGGATGAGTCGCTCACATCGCTCGGCCGCTGGAAATTTACCTTGCATGCCCCGTCTTATGGTCCGGTGCTTCAGTATGCCGAAAGCCGTGAATTACGCGCGCGCATGTACCGTGCCTATGCCACCCGGGCCTCCGAATTCGGCAAAGCCGAATGGGATAACACGGCGTCGATTGACCGCATTCTCGCATTGCGCGCAGAGGAAGCGCAGATGCTGGGCTACGCCAATTTTGCCGAGGTCTCGCTGGCACCCAAAATGGCCGATAGCCCGGAGCGGGTCAGCGAATTCTTGATCGATATGGGTGCCAAAGCGCGCCCCTTTGCCGAAAGAGATATTGCCGAATTGCGTGATTTTGCGCGCACTGAACTCGGCATGGCGAAACTCGAAAGTTGGGATCTCTCATGGGCGGCAGAGAAATTGAAACAGGCCCGCTATAGTTTTTCCGATGATGAGGTGAAGCAGTACTTCCCCGAACCGAAGGTTCTGAGTGGTCTGTTTCGCGTCATTCAGTCGCTGTTCGGTGTCAGGATTGAATCCGATACCGCGGTCGTGTGGCATGAAGACGTCCGCTTCTATAGCATCATTCGTGAAACCGGCGACGAAACGCGTTTGGTCGGTCAGTTCTATCTGGACCTGTACGCTCGAGAAACCAAATCAGGTGGTGCCTGGATGGACGAGGCGCGAACTCGTCGACGGGTAGCGGGTGGAGTGCAGACGCCGGTGGCTTACCTGAATTGCAATTTTCAGGCGCCAGTGGGTGGTCGGGACGCCACATTCACGCACGATGATGTGATCACCTTGTTTCATGAGACCGGCCATGGCCTGCATCACTTGCTGACTCAGGTCGATGATATGCCCGTGTCGGGAATTCACGGTGTTGAATGGGATGCCGTTGAACTTCCAAGCCAGTTCATGGAGAATTTTTGCTGGGAATGGGACGTGCTCAGTGGCATGACCGGGCATATAGTCAGCGGCGAACCATTGCCGCGTGTGCTTTACGACAAGATGATCGCGGCGAAGAATTTTCAGAGCGGGTTACAGACGCTGCGGCAGGTCGAATTTTCCTTGTTCGATCTGCGCATCCATTGCGAAAAAATTGCGCCTGCCGCAAGGCTTGGGACGATACCTGTCGCGGAGGGCGATGGGCTGACGGTGCAAAGGATTCTCGACGATGTCCGGCGTGAGGTAGCGGTTATTGTGCCGCCCGAATGGAATCGCTTCCCGCAGTCATTTGCTCATATTTTTGCAGGCGGTTACGCCGCCGGTTATTACAGCTACAAGTGGGCCGAGGTACTCTCGGCAGATGCCTACGCCGCCTTCGAAGAAGCCGGCGAGCTTGGCGGAAGCACACTGGATGTGGCAACCGGTGAGCGATTCTGGCGCGAAATTTTGTCAGTAGGCGGCTCACGTCCTGCACTTGATTCTTTCAAGGCGTTTCGTGGCCGTGCGCCGTCTGCCGACGCCCTGCTGCGGCATAACGGCATGGCAGTGTCCGCCGCCTGATCTTCCGCTTCGTCTACTCGCCGTGAAGCAGGCTTGCCAGGTCGCGGTCGAGTATCGCCGGATCGCCGGAATTGAGTTCCACCAGGCGGCGCAGATGGGTGATGCTGTCCAGATCAATACTGTCGCATTTGACGCCAACATGACGGCCGTCAATGTGCGTGATGGTGCTGTGCATCGAAATCGCATCATCCGGCGAGAGTTCGAGCCGCAAAC